>JAIRZN010000073.1 GCA_031267205.1 Tannerellaceae bacterium
CTTGATATGCATTTCTTAAACTGTCTATCTCTACTTTTACTTGTTCCGATGTCGTTCTTTGCCTATAATACTCGTTGTTCAACAGTGTATAATCATTCTGCTGTTTCATGCAGAACAGTATAAGGATAAATACCAGTAAGCCAAGTATGGCAATTACTACAGAGGTTTTCCTAAGCTTGAAGAATCGGAAGTTAAAATACTCCCGATTGCCTTTTGCCTGTGTTTCCAAAACTTCTAACCGCTGTTCAGTGTCGCTCTCTGATTGCCGTTCTACGGGTTCCTTTTGTTGTTTTCGGATTCGAGCGACTATATTCCAAACCTTCCCAACTTTCTCATCCAGCGTTGCGATATTTTGATTGACAGTTCCAAAATTAACATCACTATGCTTACCGAGGAAACGGATTTCTTCCTTAATTTCAGCGAGTATTTCATCTTTTACACCGCAAAAATCTGGTGCATTGTCCATTTGTTTATTGCTTTTAAGTTGTTCGCTTATCTCCGAAAGCTTCTCCCAAAGAGCATCGTTTGATACTGAATTTGCCATAATATTTCTATTTTAAGTTGATAAAATTGTTTCCGTTTCTCACTATGAAGGACTTTGTCCCTTGCGTTTTTTCTTCTTGACTATCTTTCTTTTCGACTGTTGGGGTTGTTCTTCCCCTTCGCTCGGTTGAATGTCGAACAGACCGCCAACTGTCGATAGTGCATCGCCCACACCCGATACTATATTCCCCGAAAGGGTGTTGCCTGCTTCTTTCGGGGTGGTTATTTGTTGCTGTTCCTGCTGTTGCTCCTGAACAGGGCTGTATTCGCCTAATTGCATACTTAGCTTGCCATAGCTGAACTTCCTATCCACGTCCGAAGCTTTGAACGAATGTTCCCCTTTCTTGAACGATATGCCCTGTACTTCATCGGTCTGCCCTTTGAGTTTATACTCTATGGATATGCCTTGCTGTTTGAGGGCATCTTCAAACTGCTTCCAGTTCTTGGCTTTAGGCAGTATGCCTCTTACCGCATGGTAAATTTCATATTTGGTATGTTCCGCTCCCTTTAGTTTCTGGACATTGACCTTGTCTTTTCCTATTCCGTAGGTCAGGTTATACTTATCCTTTAGCTGTTTGCACACCTTTTCGTTCCGATAACGGTCGTTTTTGTCGGATATGGTCTTACCGTCAAAGTCCACTCGATTAAACACAATATGTAAATGCGGGTGGCTCGTGTTGCTATGACGAACGATAAGGTACTGTGTATTTTTGATTCCCATTGCTTCCATATATTCCTTAGCTAAGCGTTCCATAAAATGGTCAGTCATCCGTTCTTTGTCATCAGGAGAGAACGCCAGCGGGATATGTCCGACACATTTCGATAGGTTGGGATTGAGCAAGCTTTGCATATAAAAGCTGTTGATTATGGACTTCGTATCGGTTTCCAATACGCCCTCCGTTGCCAATATTTGAGCGTTTTTGTCGCCCAACACGTAGGAAATACAGCCCTTAAAGCTTCTCCCTTTTACTATTTTTCCAATCATCCGACAGCTTATTTATAATCGTTTTAATAGCATCAAGTAGCGGTAAAGCCTCATTTTCGAGTCGTATTGCATTCAAAAACTTGGCTGATTTGGCAAGCTGATTGAGGTTGTTTCCCATATTGGAAAAATTGCGGAGCAACTCCAATTCCTCTTTCTTCAGTGGCTCTACAATTACCCCGTCCAGAATCGCATCATGACAATAAACACTAATGGGAAGCTTGGCTTTGGTCGCCCTGTGCCGTATGGCATAGAGTTCATGCTCGGAGAAGCAAACCCCGACGGTCTTGCTCTTCCGACTGACTGAACTCGCCTTGGGGCGACCGCCTTTCTTCTTATTAGTATTTGGATTGTCCGTACTCAATTTCTTGTGCTTTTGTTTACGAAGTAAAAGCCCTTACAAAAGGGTCTGCGACCCTAAAAAACTGCGACCATGGGGAGCGGTTTTCCCTTTGGCGAAAGCCAAAGCGAGGGTTTTCATGCAATGAAAACATAACCTCGCTCCTCTAAAATGAGCATAAAATGCTCCCTTTAGAAAAGTAAGCCGTAAAACATCGGCAGGCTTACCTTTAAATTGGCAGAAGCTAAATTTTACAGCTTCTTCCATTGTTCAACCTCATCCTGATAGATTTCCAAATGGTGGCGGGCAAGGTTCTCAATAAAACCTGATACGCTCCGCCCTCTACCGCCCAACTTGCGGACGATTTCATCAATCCTGTCTCGGACTTCACAACTAATAAAGACAGGCTTTCTGTCATCCAACTTCGGAATTGTGAGGAACGTCTGCCGGTATTCTTCCAGCGATTCTTTTCTCTGTTTGCCACTGGAACGCTTGGGTACAGTAGGCTGTACATTTCCTGTCGGCATCGTTTGCTCCCTCTGCTCCGATAAGCCTGTTTGCAGACTGTCCGCAGTGTCGTTACTCTCTTCCGGTTGGATAGTGTTAATTGTGTCATCTGCGCCGGGGCTGCTCCCGGATTTCTCTGTTACGTTAGCTTCATTACCGTCCGGGGCAGGCTTGCCGTTCTCCATATGGGAAGACGGCGACCAGCCTTCCGGGACCTGAACACTAGCTTTACGGTTCTCTGTTTGTTTACTGCTCATAGAATACTGTATTAAAAAAGTAAATATTATGGCTCCTCTATAATCAGGGAGCCGATTATCGACAGCAAATAAACGACTATTAATCTGCAGGCTGGATAGAGTGGGTTTGTATGAAATAATCTGCAATGACTTTCTACTTTGCTTGTCGGCCAAACGGTTCAGACTGCACCGATTTTCCGATTTAACAGTAGTCTGCTGACAAAGTATCCTTACTTAAATATCCAAATTCATTTTGAACTTCAGAGGAAACAGGAAATAAACTCGTAAAGATGCTTTTTTAGGCTGAAATTTCCGTCCGGATGAAAAAAGCATGTCTTACCCCCTAGCCACTCCCGGCCAGAAGCATCCACATGACTTTCAGCCCATTGTTAAGTGATTTTTTCTATTTTACTTCGTGGCAGAAAAGTGAAAACTGCACCACCTGAAGAGTGAAAGCCAATGCAAAATATAGCCGGTAACTGCAAACGGATTTATTCTTTGGTGGGTGATAGCCGGCTCCTTAATTTTGAGACAGAATGAATAAATAACTTAAAAAAACAAGTGTATGGAAATTGTAAATATTGATGCGGAAACATTCGAGAAAATGCTCTCGAAGTTTGAAAATTTTGCAAGCCGGATGGAGCACCTCTGCGGTTTGCATGGGAACAGCGATATGAAAGAATGGTTGGACAATCAGGACGTATGCCAGCTTTTGAATATTTCGAAACGTACACTCCAAACACTTCGGGATAACGGAACGCTGGCTTATACCCAAATCAGCCATAAAATCTACTATAAGCCCGAAGACGTACAGAAGATACTCCCATTGATAGAGGAGAAGCACAAGCAGGCTAAATACAGGGGAAAACGGCTATGAAAGAAGAATATCAAGAATATAACAATGCCCTTTTCTTATGGCAGGGAGCTTGGATAAGCGTAAACGGCAATCCTGATATTTATATCTTTCAGGCATATAACGGGAATTACTACCTGCTGGCGTACAGCTATGATAGAGAATCGGAACGGGGAAGTTTTTCCTGCCACAGTATAGACTCGGATGAAAACGGCTGTTTCGTTAGTATTGGAATGAAGCCCTGCGAAATGAAATCGGAAGAACTGCCCTATGACTTGTATATCGCAGGCTGGGGCAGCTATATAAAGGATTAGACGAGAAACAATAATAGTATCAATTATAAAAAAGAAGCGTATGAGCAACCAATTAATTACAGAGAACAACGAAAGGGTAAAATCATTTTTCCTTTCATTGGACAAACTCTCTTCTTCATTCGAGCATTTGTTTTCTTCCCGGAAACTAACATTGAACGGAGAGAGTTTTTATACAGACGAGGAACTGTCGAAGAAATTAAAAATCAGTCGAAGAAGTTTACAGGATTACAGAAATGAAGGGCGCATTCCGTATGTTAAGTTGGGCGGCAAAATCCTGTACCGTTCTTCGGACATCGAAAAACTGTTGGAAGAGGGCTATCGGGATAAGTTCAGGTAATCTTTCCACACGCCCCACTGAATATTTTTTCCTTTTTCGACTGATAAACACCTCTTAATAGAAGGAGAATAAATAAGACAGGACTATTTTGGTAAATACTCTTTTTCGTCTGGCGAAAAAGGAAGATTTGGCAAAATACCCGAAGGGTTTAGTCTTGTCGTTTTATTCCCTTCTTTTTTCTTTGTGTTCAGATGAAAGAGGACTATAAAAAATGGCAGGCTTAATTTTGATAACCTGCCAGTATTATAAATGGATTGATATATTGCTAATTAAG
Organism: Tannerellaceae bacterium; assembly: GCA_031267205.1. Classification (GTDB taxonomy): domain Bacteria; phylum Bacteroidota; class Bacteroidia; order Bacteroidales; family Tannerellaceae; genus DFXE01. The sequence continues at coordinate 4,387 of JAIRZN010000073.1, forward strand.
TTGAAAATTACTCCAATTTCTACATATAAAAATTGGTATTCCAGAAGTATCCGCTACTGCCTTTGCCATCAACCACTCCCGAAAGATTTCCGAATTCCTCGGTTGAATGCGGAACGAAAGAGCGGTAATCATTTCCAGATTATATTGTTCCACAGAATTACCATTTTTGTAATGATACATTCGACATACATCCGATTCCCGCAATACTTCGCTTTTAAGTATGGAACGGACATTAGCGCTTATTTTAGCTATAAAACAGTCGAACAGTTGTGCTATTTCCCACTGCGACATCCAAACCTCCCCTGATTGAGGAATGGATATGATGCCGTTTTCTATGGTTATATTTTCTCTTTTCATGATTTTTCAGTTTGAAATGCGTTATTTTGCATTATTTTTCTTCGCTTTGCTGCCACTTTGAGCTGGCAATTTGTATTTCCTACCGATGCGGTCGCTAATTTTCTTCACGTCCTCGTTGACTTTTTGCCGGGTAAGTTTGGCATAAATCTGGGTGGTACGGATACATTTGTGCCCCATCATCTGGCTGACCGTTTCCAGCGGTACTCCACGGGATAGCGTAATAAGGGTTCCGAAATTATGGCGGCTTTGATGGTAGGTGATCCGCTTTTCTATACCGCATAACTTAGCAACCTTATTCAGGTTGACTTGTACACAAGAGGGAGATGCCATCTTAAATATTTTATTTCCGTTGCGTTCAGGCTTGTACTTTTCCATTATCTGCAAAGGTATATCCAGTAATGGTATATTGCACCGGATACCAGTTTTCTGCCGGTTGATGTCAATCCAAAAGCTGCCGTTCCTGCCTTTATGGATATTTTCTTCTGATAAATTACACATATCCGCGTATGACAAACCGGTGAAGGTTGCAAATATGAACATATCTCGTGTGTGGCATAAGCGTTTGGAGGCTACCGGAACGTTCATAAACTTCTCCAATTCTTCCAGAGTCATGTGCCTGCGCTTACGGGGAGGCTGTTCGGGAATATAGGTGGCAAAAGGGTTTTTATGTAATGTTCCCTGACTGATTGCCCGGCGGACTATCTTTCTAAGGATGATTGTATAGGTAGATATTGTATGGGCGGTAAATCCCTGTTCGATACGGAGGAAAGAATCGAATTTCTCAATGAAAGATAATTCCAATTGCCGTAACGGTATATCTTCCATGTCATAATGGAGATGTAAGAAACGTTCCGCCTGTTTAGCTACGGCTTCATAAGCTTTAATGCTCCCTTTGGAACGTGTAACACCTATCTGCTTGGCATACTCTTCATTATGTTCGTAGAAGAGTTCCAACAGGTTCTCTTTTTTCCTCCCGATACCGCTTACGGCATTTTTAACAAGCTCTGCTGTAATATACCCCTGCTCATCCAGTATCTGTTTATAGTAACGATTGATCCTATCCGTCAATTGCTCTATATGATAATTCGTTTCAGCGGCATGGCGGCTTTTGCCAGTCATACGGTAGGCTTTCGCATCCCAAAGCAACGGGTCAATATCTATTCCGGCAGAGAACTGGGCGATTTCAGCATTGATAGATATTCTGCCCATCAACGGACACATGCCGTTTTTCTTTATCTTCTGCCGGTTGATATAAAACAGAACTGCGAAAGTGCTGTAAGTAGTACTGGAATGACTGCTCTTATTATTTGTATTCATAATATTCTCCTTTCTTTATTACAGTACATTGTTCTCTGCCAAATGAAACTTGCCGGACAGACGTTTATTCAGATGGCGCATGTCTTCGCCTATTTTCTCATTGCTTACCTGTGCATAGATACGGGTGGCTCTCCAATCCCGATGACCGAGTAATTCAGCTACTGTCTCCAGCGGAACTCCCTGAGAGAGAGTCACTACGCTGGCATAGCAGTGACGTGCCATGTGAAATGTAACTCGCTTATATATACCGCATTCCGTAGCTATCCGTTTGAGATAAATGTTGGTCTTACTGCAACTAATCATGGGAAACAATTTACCCTCTTTCGACAGTCCTTTGTATTTCTCTATTAACTGTAAAGGGATTTCCAATAGTGGGATGTGACAGGGTGTTCCGGTTTTCTTTCTTTTAAGATGTATCCACCAAACACCGTCTTCGGCAATAGAAAGGTTCTGTTCCGTCAGGTTGCGCATATCACTGAATGCGATGCCGGTAAACGATGAAAACAAAAACATATCACGGATGAAATTCAGGTTCGGTCGGGAAAGTTTAGCGTTCATTAATTTCTTCAACTCTGCGGATGTTAATGATTTTGGGACAATGGGCGACGTTATAAATTCATAGTCGATAAACGGGTCATTGCGGAGAAGCCCGTTGTTGATGGCTATCTTTACGATTCTGCGAAGTTGACCGATAGTATTTACAATCGTCTGGGGAGCAAAACGAAGTTCCACACGCAAATAATAGTCATAGTCGGCGACAAATGAAGGGGTCAATGCCTGAAAAGACATATCGCCAACATTGTACTTTTTCCGCATGAACCGTTTCAGGTGGTTAAGAGAGATGCCGTAACGCTTGTAGGTTTCCATGCACCGGTTCACGCCGACACTTTTCAGGAATTGCTCATTATGGGCTTCATAGTATTTTACAAGGGTATCCTGTTGAGATGCGATGCCCTGAAACGCATTTTTCACCTCTCCGGCAGATACGTTTTCTTTTTTCACCGACAAATCCCGATAGGCGGAATGGACGGCTACACAAATCTTGTTTAAGGATGCGTTGACGGAGAGGGCGTTTTTACTTTTGCCGGTAGCCCTGCCGGACTTGGTATCCCAAAGGGATACCGGAACACTTACTTTGGCACTGAACTGTACCATTGATTTTCCGATTCGGATACGTCCCAAGACAGGAACGGTTCCGTCTGCTTTCTCCTCATTGCGTTTGAGGTAGAAGTTTACTTTTACTTCTGTCATAATTAACTCTTTTACAGGTTACAAATTTAACTGTTATAGAGCTAATCAACGATACGCAAGAAATTGTGAATCAATGAATAAGAAACCAGTTTCAGGCAAAAAGCCGACACAACACCGGCACTATCCTTAATGTGTGCCGAAACCCTCCTTCTTTCATGGAAAATCCACTTTTTGAATAGTACCTGTCGATAAAGAAACTGGTAACGCATTCGTAACGGAAAGTCTTCCGAAATACACAATATTTTGCTTTTTTACTGCTTGCAGCGGAGAGAAGATTAATGAAGTTAGCACAAATGGGTCAGCCATTTACGCCATTTTACCCGTTTTTGCTTTTTAGGTGCATAGTTTAGTAACTGAACTCTGTCCAAAAAGGATATTCCCCTGTCTTTTATCGTCCTTATCGACCTCTTTCGTTCTGATCGAAAACGCTATGAATCAGTCAGTTTTCTCTATTTTGCTTATAGTTGCTTTGGAATGTTACTTTGTAGCGGATAGCCCGACCGCGCCGCAGGCGGAGGCACGCCCTGATAACTTATGCCTGTAAGATTATAAACCTTCACTATTTTTCTTACTTTTGGAGGAATTTTTATATACTCTGATTTGATGGAAAGATTGATTCTCCTTTTTGTTTTCTCTTTATCCTGCCTCTGCGGGTGGGCGCAAACCGAGCCGTTGCTGTATCGCCTTGCGGATAGTAAGGGGATGACGCAGTGGGTGGACTCTGTGTTTGACGCTATGAGTTACGACGAGCGCATAGGGCAACTGTTCATGGTTGTTGCCAATCCGAGTTCCGACAAGCGCAATATGCAGAAGCTTACGCAATACATTGATTCTATAAAGATAGGCGGGGTGCTCTTCTCCAAGGGCGACCCTGTGATGCAGGCTGAGGTGACAAACCGTCTCCAGAAGGCTTCGCACGTGCCGTTGATGATAGCCTTGGACGGCGAGTGGGGGCTGTCGATGCGCTTGAGCGAGACGACACGCTTCCCGCGCAACATGATGCTGGGCGCTATTGAGAACGACACGCTGATCGCCCTCTACGGCGAAGAAGTAGGGCGGCAATGCCGGGAAATGGGTATACATATCAATTTTGCACCCTCCTTAGACGTCAACAGTAATATCGAAAACCCCGTCATTGGCACACGCTCCTTTGGCGAAAACCCGCAGGCCGTAGCTGACAAGGGCATCGCTTATTCCAAAGGCCTTGAGAAAACGGGCATCCTCTCCGTCGCCAAGCATTTCCCCGGACATGGCGACACGTCGGAGGATTCCCATTATACCCTGCCTCTTGTCGGGCACGACAAGGAGCAGTTGGACTCTATCGAGCTGCTTCCCTTCAAACGTTATATAGGCGAAGGGTTTGCGGGCGTGATGACGGCGCATCTTTATGTCCCTGCCCTTGATAAGACGAGTAACGTGCCGGCGTCTTATTCGCAGCCCATAGTGACCGACTTGCTGAAGAAGGAATACGGTTTCCGCGGGCTTTTGTTTACCGACGCCCTCTCTATGAAGGGGGCTTCGGCGGGGAAGGCGGGTAATCCTTCGGTACGGGCTTTGTTGGCGGGCAACGACATATTGCTTGCCCCCGCTTCTCCGGCGACCGACTTCAAGGCGGTGAAGAAGGCGGTAGAGGACGGCGTGATCGACTTGAAGGAGATAGAGAGCAGATGCCTGAAAATATTGCGCTATAAATATGTGGCCGGGCTTAACCGGTACGAGCCGGTGCAAACCAAAGGGCTGCCTGAGCGGATCAACTCCCCCCATGCGGCGTGGCTGATGGCCAGGCTCAACGCCGAGGGTATTACATTGCTGAAGAACGAGGCCGGCTATGTACCCGTCAAGCAATTAGACAGGAAAAAGATAGCCGCCCTCTCGCTCGGCGATACGGAAGGGAACGCTTTCCAGGCGATGCTCGGCCGCTACGACAGTGTTGCCTGCTTCAGTCTTGGGAGGAATGCCTCTGCTGCGCAACAGCAAAAGGTGTACAGGCAGTTAGAGGCCTACGACCTGATCATTGTAGGTCTGCATACCGTGCGTATTCCCGAAAGCGACGCCTTAGTACGCTTGGCGGGAAAGAAGGAGGTGGCGCTCTCGTTCTTCACCCATCCCTACTTTTGCAGGGACTACCGCAAGACGGTCGAAAAGGCGCGCTCGGTAGTAATGGCCTACGAAGGCAGCCCTGCGGCAATGGAGTACGCCGCCCAGTTGATATTCGGCGGTATAGCGGCTAAGGGCAAGTTGCCCGTAACTATTCCCGGCCTTTATTACGCAGGAACGGGCATATTCACGGACAAGACGCGCCTGGGTTTTCACGCGCCCGAAGAGGTAGGGATGGACGCCCTCCGGCTGTCGACCATCGACACTATCGCGTCCGGCGGGCTGACGGAAAAGGCTTACCCCGGATGCCGGGTGCTCGTGGCTAAGGATGGAATGATTGTATACGATAAAGCCTTCGGTTACTATGACTACGGGAAAAAACAAAAGGTGACGGACGAGTCCGTATACGATCTTGCATCGGTAACAAAGGCGGCCGCCACGCTGCCGGTCGTGATGAAAATGTACGACGATAAGGCGTTTACACTGAGAAGCAAGCTATCCGAATATGTCCCCGAACTCAACGGCTCCAACAAGAAAGACCTGATCGTCGAAGACCTGCTCTATCACCAGACGGGCCTCGTCCCTACCCTGTCGATACGCGCCAAGGCATCGTCGGACACGGCCGCAACCGGCTTCGGGGTGGAAGTAGCCCGTAACTTCTTTGTCAGCGATACATACAAAGACACCCTGATGCAGGCCATCAAGGATTCGCGCCTGGGAACGAAGGGGAAGTACCTTTACAGTTGCATTAACTTCGTGATGTTGCAGAATATGGTCGAACGCCGGGCCGGGCAGCCTTTGGATCAACTCCTGCGTACTCATTTCAGCAGCAAGCTCGGCGCACGGACGTTGACTTACAATCCGCTCCGCGTGATGGATACGTTGCGCATCGTGCCGACCGAGGACGACAAGTCTTTCCGCCGGCAGCTCCTGCGCGGATACGTGCACGACGAGGTGGCGGCTTTATATGGAGGCGTGTCGGGCAACGCGGGATTGTTCGCCTCGGCAGGCGATCTGGCCAAGATGCTCCAGCTCTACCTCAACCACGGGACTTACGGGGGCGAACGCTATCTGTCGGACTCTACCGTAAGGCTTTTTACGGAGAGCAAAAGCTCCCGCTCGCGGCGCGGACTTGGTTTCGACAAGCCGGAGCCTGGAAACCTCAAGCTATCCCCGTGCGGCGAGCTGGCCCCGTCGTCGGTATACGGGCATACGGGTTATACGGGAACCTGCTTCTGGGTCGATCCCGATAACCGGCTGTTATACATCTTCCTCAGCAACCGCGTCAATCCTTCGCGCGAGAACAACCGCCTCAGCTCGCTCAATATACGCACGCGGATACAGGATGCTATCTATAAGGCGATAATCACAGAGAAATAAAAATTATTCATCAACAAAAAACAATATCCTATGTTATTCGGACACGGCGACGACTTCTATAATTTCCCGCAGGAGGTGAAAATAAACTTCAGTTCAAACGTCTGGCACGGCGCAAACCTCGAAAAACTGACCGAGCATCTTATCACGCAGTTCGACAAGCTGGCGCACTACCCCGACGCCACGCCACTCGGACGACTGCTGGCGCGAAGGTTTGAGATAAATGAAAACGAGGTAGTCGTGACCAACGGCTCCGTCACCGCTCTCTACCTGCTCGCACAGGCCTGGAAGGGCGCCCGTTCGGCGATCTTCATCCCCTCGTTCTCCGAGTACGAAGACGCTTGCCTGCTGCACGGCCACGAGGTGAGCTACGTCTCCAACGCCGAAGACATCTCCGCCCTGTCGCTCGAAGGCAAGGATTTCTGCTGGATAGGCAATCCCAACAACCCCGACGGCAGGCTTTTCCGCCGCCCCGAATTACTCAGGCTGATCGCCGCCAACCGGCAGACGACCTTCGTAATCGACCAGGCCTTCGTCTCCTTCACGACCGAAGATATGCTAAAGCCCGTCGACATAAAGACGAACAAAAACCTCATCATCGTACAGTCCATCTCCAAGGCCTACAACGTTCCGGGATTGCGCATGGGCTATATCGTAGCCTCGCCCGCCGTGACCGAAGAAGTCAGGAAGTACCTCATCCCCTGGTCGGTTAATGCGATAGCTATCGAAGCGAGCAAATACATACTCATCCACCCGGCACAATTCACGCTGCCGATCCGCAAGTGGCAACGCGAAACGGCTGAACTGATTTATCAACTGAACAAGATCGACGGGATCGAAGTGCTGCCTACTTCAACCACCTTTTTCCTCGTCCGGCTGAAGAAAGGAACTGCTGCCGACCTGAAAAAGTATCTCATTGAGCAACACGGCATCCTGATACGCGACGCCTCCAACTTCCGGGGCCTTGATGAATCCTTCTTCCGCCTCTCGACCCAGACCGGCGCCGAAAACCAAACGTTAACGGCAGCCATCCGCCAATGGTTGGAGACGCAGTAAACATGTTACGCCCCGCCCGCATGCCGTTTTGAGGTTATCCTTATTGAATAAGGATAAAACAGGCGGCGCGAAAACGAACCATACGCCCTCCGGCTATGTTATATATATGTAGGGATTATCCTCCCTTCGCCGATAACTATGAAGCCGGACAGAGCTATATTATGGATTTTGTTTGCGGCGGGATTATTCACACTCTTGTATTTACGCTGTACTATCGTCAATAATCCGCCGAAGGCCGATATGCCCGTCACGCCGGACAGGGAGGTGGCCGACAGCTTCGCGCTGCTCTACCCTGCGGCCGGCGACGTGCGCTGGGACTTCAAGGATAACAACTACATAGCTACCTTTACACTGCCGTCGGGCCAGGCTTGCGCATGGTTCGGCAACGGCGGCGAGTGGCTGATGTCGGTCAGGGAACAGCCGCCGGAAGGGCTGCACCGCGAGGTGGCCTCGGCCTTCGACGGTAGCGTATACGCTGCCTGGGAGATAAAGAGCGTCAACGTCCTCGAACGCCTCCTGATGGGCGATGTCTACGTCTTGAGCGTTTCGGAGAACAACCGCCGCGCCGACGTATACTACTCGCAGTTCGGGGATTTGATCAGGGTCGACTTGACGGGGAAGGCCGTCCACGCTCCCATCGACATCCCTCCTGAGATAAGCCGCACTGTGGACAGCCTCTTCAACGACCCTGAGATAATAGATCTATGGGAAAACGATTTGAGCGTAAACGCGGCCGTGCTTGACGATGCCGCCTACCGCTTCGTCGCTTTCACGGCCGGTTACGATTGGCTATGCACGCTCAGGGACATTGCGCCGGAGAGTATACCGCCTAACGTGCGCGACGCCTTCGACGCCTCCGCCTACGGGGATTGCATCATCAACCGCACCCAGATCCTCCACAGCCCCAGCGATTCCATGTACGTCATACACTTCCCCGACCACAGTCAACGCTCCCACATGATGTGCATAAAAACGACCGGCCTCCTGCACTGCATCATCTCCTACTGATTCATTCACAACGCCGCGCCCCCGATCCGCCTCCTTTTGCAAGGCGGAATACGGGGTTTCTAAAGGTTCCATGTACGCAGCTTGCGCTGTACCTTTTCAAGATTGCTTGCGGATGGTCTTCTCGACAGCGATAAACAGTCCTGCGGCGATAGTTGCGCATAAAGTCATAGCCGCCGCCGTCGGTAGCAGTATGTCGCCTATACCTGCCAAAGGCATCACCGCGCCACCTACGAGGAAGGTCGTAGCGCCCAGTACAGCCGATGCCGTACCCTTGAATTTCCGTTCCAGATCCAACGCCAGATTCGTGGTAACGGGGAACGTCGCTCCGGCAAACAGCAACGCGAAGAACAGCGGAACGCAGAGGACATAAATCCCTGCATCCAATAAAAGCGTCGCGCTCGCAGCAAGCGAAAAGCAGAAAAGACCCGCAATACTGTACTTAAGTGTGGCGTGAGGATTTTTAAGCTTCGCCGAAAGCAAATTCCCAATCGTCAACGCCACCGCATTAACGGCAAAAATGACGCCGTAAGCCATCGGCGACACGCCGTAGTGTTCCTGAAAGATGAACGGCGACGAGGCGATATAGACAAACATCACAGCCATCGAAAACGACATCAATGCGATGTAAAACATGAACAGCCTGTTCCTAAGTACAGGCGCGAAAAACCTGAACGTGGAGACAAGGGGCGTATCTATGCGCCTGTGTTTCGGCAACGATTCCTTGAGGCGCAGCCCGGCAATCATTACCATAACTCCCAGAAGACCAAGCGTCACAAATATACCTTTCCAATCGGTAATCAGCAGTAAGGCTCCGCCTGCGACAGGCGCTGCGACCGGCGCAACACCTTGTACGGCGGCAATAAGAGCAAGGAACTTCAGCAAATCCTTCCCCGAAAACAAGTCGGCTGCGACGGAACGCGCCAGTACGATGCCGCCCGCCGCGCCCAGACCTTGCAACAGCCGGAAAACAATCAACATCACTATGCCGGTCGAAAGGAAACAGCCGACGGTGGCCGACAAGTACAGCGCGAGCGAGGCGAAAAGCGGCCGGCGCCGCCCCATCTTGTCGCTTAAGGGGCCGAAAAACAACTGCCCTGCGGCAATGCCGAGCATACTCGTCGAGATAGTCATCTGCGCCATCGAAGCGGAGGTGCGGAAATAGCCGGAAAGGGCAGGCAATGCAGGCAAGTACATGTCTGTAACCAAAGGCGCAAAGGCCGTCATTGCGGAAAGCGTAATAAGCAAGTAGATTTTGCTGTTCTTTTCATTTTTTATCATAAAAACGTCGGGCTATATGACCCGATCCGGCGGCAAAAGTACCAAAAATAATTCCCGTCTGTAACCCTCTAAAACGTAAAAACCAAAAGCGGAGGCGTACATCACTGCACGCCTCCGCCACATCTAATAAAATGTAATCCATTCAATAAAAACAAATTAAAAAACAATATCTATCCCGCCCATGACTGTTGTCTTGGGCATCGGGAAGCCACTGAGTATTTCGTAGGAGGCCCCCGCCAGGTTCTCGCCTTTGAGGAAGAGCTTCAGGCCTTTCTCAAGGCTCCCGAAGAGGTAGGAGGCCCTGGCGTTGAGCAGCGTATAGCTCTCGTCGGCATCGTCCGTGGCGGCGCCTACTTTCATCAGGCCGGATACCGATTCCACGTCGGCCGTGAGCGTGAGGCGCGAAATGGTGTAGCTGCCTTCGAGGAAGAACTTATGCTTCGGCGCGGCCTCTGTACGTATGTTGGAATCTAAGTAGCTGTAATTGGCCGTGAACGAGAGGTTGCCCATCGGGTAGTACGACGCCTCTACCTCAAAGCCTTTGTTGTGAAGCGCGTTTATGTTCGTCAATTTGCCTTGCACACCGGCTATCATGTCTTTGGCGTCTAAGTAAAAGCCGGTTATTTCGGCATGGAACTTGTCGCCTATGCGCTGCCCGATGGAAAGCTCGTAGTTCTGCATACTTTCGGGCTTAAGGTCGGGATTAGCAATGGAGTAAGGGGGGTACGAGATGTAAAGCTCACGGATATTGGGGCTCCGGTATCCTTCCGAGTACATCGCCTTGATGGCGTTGCCCTCAAAGAGGCGTAGCGTTACGCCTGCCTGCGGGACTAAGCGGCTACCGTAGGCGTCGCTGTATTCGTAGCGCAGGCCGGCGTTGAGGCTCAGCTTGTCGAACAAGTCTTGCTGCGCGATGACGTAGCCTGCCGTTTCGTTGACCGAGCGGTCTATTATCTCGCCTCTCCTTCCCTGTATGGTATCGTTCCAGGCATGGCCTCCCCAGTTCTTATAGTCGAGGCCGGCCGTAAAGCTGTTTCCCTCGACAAGGCGGAAGGTTTGGTAGAGGAGAACGCCTGCGTTATGGTCTGCGGAGTTGAAGAGGAAGGTGCGCGGACTTCCGCCTGTGCGGTATCCGTCGTTGATCTCATGCCGGCCCCAGTTGTAGAAGAGCTGTATAGCGCCGCTGCTCCTTTCGTGCGTATTGGCGAGGCTGGCGGAGGTCGTGCCGCGCATCACATCCATTGTGTTTTCAAACATAGGGTTGCTTACCGGCCCGGGGTTCTGGTTTTCGTAGAAGGCGAGGCTGATGTCGCCCTTGAGCTTGTAATGTTCGTTCAACCGGTAGCCGGCGTTGGCGAAGCCGTTGACGATGTCGAAGTTGGAATTATCCCTCATACCGTCGCTCTTGTCGTAGTTCAGGGAGAGGAAGCTATCGAACTTGCCGGAGTTGTATCCGTTGTTAATCATATACTTCTGCGTATTGTAGGAGCCGTACATTATCCGCGCTTGGGTGCGCCGGCCGTCGTAATTTTGCCGGCGGGTGATGATATTTACCACCCCTCCCATGGCGTTCGAGCCGTAGAGCAGCGAGCCGGGGCCGCGTATTACCTCGACGCGCTCGACATCGGAGGCTACATACGTATCAGGCAGCGAGTGACCGAAGACGCCGGCCCATTGCGGTTGCCCGTCGAAGAGCATCAGCACCTTGTTGCCTTGTCCTATGCCCCGGATGTTCACCGTGCCGGCGGAGTTTGTGTTTACGCCGAAGCCTGTGACGCCTTTCCTTGTCACAAACAGGCCGGGTACGCGCTGCGAGAGCACCGGCAACAGGGCCGATTCGCTGCTTGCTTCAATTTCGCTTCGTTCTATTACCGAGATGGACAGCGGGACGCTGTTCCTGTTCACCTGCACCTTATTGGCTGAGACAACAACGCCTTTCAACATTATCATGCTGTCGACTTCCTCCGGCATCGTTGCTCGGACGGTTACGCTTACGGACAGCATCAGTGGAATTGAGACTAAAAACATTCTCTTTTTCATTTCATCTTGTTTGCATTAGTGTATTATCGACGGCAAAGATAACACGTTTTGCGATACAAGTGCTACCGGAAGGGGAAAAAAAGAGAAATCAGTCGGCGCGGCCCATCACCAGCTTCCCGTGCCTGATGCCCTTTATGGTCGTCAGGCGGTCGGATAGTTCGGTGAGGCGGAAGGCGGCGCCCATGACTGTAACGATGTGCAGGCAGGAGTTTTGATTGATATAATATTGTGATGAGGAAAGGATGACGTCGGTATAATCTTGCTGTACGACAGTTATCTTGGCCGCTATCTCCTTCTTCGACCGGTCGTACATTATTATGACTGCGCCGGCGACGAGGTGGCCGCACTGCCATTTCTGCTCGGCTACGTTTTTCTCGACAAGGAAACGGATGGCCTGCGAACGGTTGGCAAAGCCGTTACCGTCCGCATACCCGTCCAACGCATCCAGCAGATGGTCTTCGAGCGATACTCCAAAACGTTTCAATGACATACGGAGTTATTCCCAAAAGTATATAGGCCATACGACATCTTCGAGTATGGCCAGCAGGACGCCGTCCTTGAAGATTTCCGCATTTGCCGGCCCAAGGATCTTTAACGGCCAGTCGAATATCAGGCCGTCATGCGGCGGGGCGACGATGAACCCGACGGGCTTGCCGTCTTCCATCTCAAACTGCGTTATCGGAAATTCGTTGTAAGTGTCGTGTATATCGTCGGCCGTGAGCTTCATTACCCCGCCTTCGGCTTCAGGGTAGAGGGCTTTCTCTAAGGCTCTCTGGTCTGCCGGCGCGAGGAACATGCGCTCCGCGCCGTATACTTCCTGGTGGGATATTACTAAGGTAGGGGCCAACGGCAGGGGAATCGTATCCTGGTCGTCGTCGTCGTCCCCGCCCGGTTTCTTGTTGCCCGTAGGTGTGCCTGGGGTGCGACGTTCGAGGACGCGCTTCGACTGGTCGATCACGCCGTTGATAAAGTCAATCAGCGCCGCGGCGTCGTTCATAATCACCGCATAACCTGATACCTTGTTAAGCGTATAGAGCGCTTCGACACCGACGACAAAGGCTTCAAACGCCTTGTCCACCTTGGGGCGGATGTTCCCCATCGTGCCCTGTACCGTGCTGGCTTCCAGGCTCTCGCTACGTTCGATATACATGGATACGAACTTGTCGTTCACCTCCTTCAGCTTGTCGATAGCTACCGACAATTTCAGCGTCTCGACCGATTTTTCGTAGCGGGGAGCCTTTATATCGTCGAGCATATTACGTACCAAGGCGCTCGTTTCGGGCAGGTTAGCCGTCATGATGGCGCGATAGTTGTGCAACACCTCGCTCAGCAGCACGGAAGCCTCTTTGTACCCTTCCAGGAGGCTGTACCCGGCGGCTTCGATAGTGAGTTTGACGCTCATAAAGGCGTCGATGCGCGTGCGGCCGAGACCTGTGATAAATTTTGTCTCCACCGACATCGAATCACGCTTAAATATTTCATACTCCGTTAAGAAGAGCGAATGATAACCCTCCCAAAGCGGCGCTATTTCAACGAATTTAGCTTTGATGGGCTCGACATGGTCCGTTATTTCGGAATGGAATTCAACGTGCTCGGCATTCCTCAGGCGGAGGAGTGTAGTCTGGTGAGTGTTTACTGTCTTGTTTGTCATAATAATACGGGATTAGAGTTGTTTATTCAATTAATTATTAAATCCGGCCGTAAACATAACACATTTCTCTCAAACTTCCAACACTAAATTGAATAATTTTTC
>JAIRZN010000003.1 GCA_031267205.1 Tannerellaceae bacterium
AATTTTTGTTATATAGAAGGTAGGAAATTAACGGCAGACCATAGTTAATCATTATTTTTTGCCCGGCCGGGATTCTTATTGATATAATCTTTCCAGCCGGAGTATTTCTTTTCCGTAACAGGGCTGTTCATCTGGAAATAGTGGCAGACGGCTACGGCAAGGCCATCGGTGGCATCCATCTGGGGGAGCATGTTCTCGTCGGGGATATGGAAGAGGCGCTGGAGCATACCGGCGACCTGCTCCTTGGACGCGCTACCATTGCCGGTGATAGACATTTTGATTTTCAACGGGGCGTACTCGAATATCGGGATGTTACGGTTTAGCGCGGCCGAAATAGCAGCGCCTTGCGCACGGCCAAGTTTAAGCATGCTTTGTACGTTTTTGCCGAAGAAAGGAGCCTCAATAGCTAACTCGCCGGGGTGGTATTGGTCGATAAGTCCCGTTACGCGCTCGAAAATTTTGCCCAGCCGCAGGTAATGATCCTCAAGCTTGTTTAACTGCAAAACTCCCATCGCTTCTAACTTTGGTTTATTCCCTACTATCCCGATTATTCCGTATCCCATGACTATGGTTCCGGGGTCGATACCTAATATAACACGGTCGTGCGTCATTTTTTTCACGCAAAGATACGTGATAAAGCCGTAAAAACGGCTCACCAGCGAAACTATGTGTTCTGCTGGTGAGCCGTTTTTAGAGATTCCCTGTTTGTATTTTGTGGACGGGTAATGGTTATCAATATACCTTTCTTACTCTTCAGATCTACCAAAATCTATGTATAATCCACAACTTTTGCCCTGACCCCTTTAGATTGTGCGCAGGATGAGATTTGAACTCACACACCGTAACCGGCACTACCCCCTCAAAGTAGCGTGTCTACCAATTTCACCACCTGCGCGATATTAGACACCTTCCAAAGAAGTGTGCCCGGGACAGGACTCGAACCTGCACGTCCGCAAAAACACTCGCACCTGAAACGAGCGCGTCTACCAATTCCGCCACCCGGGCATTTTTTTCGATGACAAAAGTAAACATTATATTTAAAATTGCAAATTTGGTGACAAATTATTCGGGAATTTGACATATTTTTGCTCACGTAAATTAATTGTATAATCCGTAAAAAAAAGACGTTATGAAAAAAGGTTTAAGTGTTTTTTGTCTGGTACTGTTTTTATGTTCCTGCAACTCAGCCGTGAAAGAAAAGGGGAAGGCTGACGAAGCGCCAAAGGTGGAAACCTATGCCGAGGCGCTGACTATCGTGGCCAATATCACGGTACATGCCGAGTTTGAAGCCGAAATACTCGCCGCCATAGAGTCTGTGGTAGCCGGAACACGTAAAGAAGAAGGCAATATCTCGTACGACGTGTTCAAGGATGTAACTAACCCGCTGAGGTATACCTTTATTGAACATTGGAAATCGCAAGAAGCAATCGCCTCGCACAACGCCAGCGCACACTTTATCGAATTTGTACAGGCAATATCGAATAAAGCGGACATAGAGGCGTTTACCATGAAAAAGAAGTACTGATTCCCCCTCCCCGCGCTAAGAACCGGAGGATAAATTGCGAATATCGAAGCGCTTCTTGTCTAAAAAATCAGTTACTTGACTGAAGAAGTACCTGACGTCGTTCGCGGAAGATACGGTTTCGGGCGTAAGGACTTTCAAGGCCTTCGGAATAACGGATACATCAATCCGGTTGCCCGACATGACCGGCTCCCCGTCCAAATGCATCATACCCGGTTTCTGTCGTACGATAGTGAGCTGGGAAGCCTGAAGCACCTTTATCTTGCTGTTTTTGTCGATTTGTTTAGTGAACAACTGGAAAGCCAGCGGGGGAATATCCAAAGGAGTGAATGACGATAAGATGGTGATGTCCATTTTACCGTCCTGAATATTAGCATGTGGCGCGATGTAAGCGTTGTTGCCGTATTGCGAAGCGTTGGCGCAGGCCACGAGGAAAGCCGTTTCCTTCATAGACCGGTTTTCGATATACAACTCATATACTTCAGGCTTATAGCTAAGGTACTCCTTGATGGTATTCTTGACGTATGTAAGCGAGCCGCGCCGCTTCTCACGCGCAAACTGGTAACTTACAGCCGCATCGAAGCCAACGCCGCAGGTAGTGAAAAAAATGCGGCCGTTGGCTTTGCATCCGTCGATCGTAATCACATGCTCCTGCCTCATCATCTCTATCGCACGCTTATCGTCTATGGGAATATGCAACTCACGCGCCAACCCGTTTCCCGAACCCTTCGGTATAATTCCCAGCACGACATCGGAATGTATCATAGCCGTAGCCACCTCGTTAACAGTGCCGTCGCCTCCCACAGCAATGATAAATTTAGCGCCCTGCCCGATAGCCTGCTTCGCCAATACTCCGGCATGACCGGGACCTTCGGTGAAGGATACACGCAACGAATAACCCTTCTCCAAAGCGAGTTCCTCTATCATTTTAGGTATTTTACGCTTTGAGCCTCTGCCGGATATGGGATTTATAATAGCCTGAATGTCGAGTTTCTTTTTGACCGTCTTTTTTGCCATCGCATTATCTGTCTTTCTATCAATTGGTTTGACGGCAAATGTAATACTTTTGTTAAACTTTTAAAGCATAATACTTATAATAATTCATTTTTTTTACTACATTTGCCATCAGTAATGATAAAAATAAATACAAAAACTTACCCTCATTAGAGCTTTATGACACTATTACAGGAAAAATTAGGAAAGTATGACGCTCCGCAGAAAGCAATGGCCGCAGGTATCTATCCGTACGGACGAATAATCGAAAGCGACCAGGATACGGAAGTCACAATCAGCGGTAAGAAAGTGCTGATGTTCGGCTCAAACGCCTATCTGGGCCTGCTCAACCACCCGAAAGTAAAAGAAGCCGCCATAGAAGCCACACGCAAATACGGCACAGGCTGCGCCGGCTCGCGGCACCTTAACGGCACATTAGATATACACTTAGACCTGGAAAAACGCCTCGCCGACCTCGTAGGAAAAGAAGAAGCAATGATATACTCCACCGGATTCCAGGTAAACCTGGGCGTAGTATCCTGCCTTACAGGACGTGAAGACTATATTATATGGGATGAATTAGACCATGCCTCCATAATCGAAGGACACCGCCTCTCATATTCCAACAAACTGAAATACAAACACAACGATATGGAATCGCTGGAGAAACAACTCCGTAAATGCGAACCCGACAAAGTAAAACTCATCGTTACTGACGGCGTATTCAGTATGGAAGGCGACGTAGCCGACCTGCCCGGAATCATAGCCTTGAGCAAAAAATACAACGCAAGCGTCATGGTAGACGAAGCCCACGGCATCGGCATCATGGGTAAAAACGGACGCGGCACATGCAACCACTTCGGCGTCGCCAAAGACGTAGACCTCATAATGGGCACATTCAGCAAATCCTTAGCCTCCATCGGCGGCTTCATCGCATCCAATAAAGAAACAATCAACTTCCTGCGCCATCACTCACGCTCCTACATCTTCAGCGCAAGCAGCACACCGGCAGCCACAGCAGCCGCAGCCAAAGCGCTCGATATAATGCTCGACGAACCCGAACGCATTGAACGCCTGTGGGAACTCACAAATTACGCCCTGAAAGGCTTCCGCGACATGGGATGCGAGATAGGGAACACCTCAACACCCATCATCCCGCTCTATATCCGCAACAACGACCTTACGTTCCTCATCGTCCGCGAACTATTCGACGCCGGCGTGTTCGTCAACCCAGTCGTTTCGCCCGCAGTATCCCCCACCGACACAATGATACGCTTTTCGCTCATGGCCACACACACACACACACAATTAGACACGGCATTAGACGCCATCCGAAACGTATTCAAAAGCCACGAACTGGTCCCCTGACCGGTTTTTCCCCCTATTTTTGAGTTTGAATTGAAAAAAACAGGATAAATGCACACATAATTTATCCAAATGACTATCTTTATGGGAAAATTATTTCCAATGATCACAACTCTACCGTTAAAAGCCCATAAAGAAGATTTTATAAAGGCGTACTCAGTATACTATCCCAAATTGGTACGCTTCTCGCAGACCTATGTCCTTTCCCTGCAAGATGCGGAAAACATAGTTCAAGACGTTTTCCTTCACCTGTGGGAAAATTGGAACAGGATAGACTCCCTCATCAACATGAACGCATTCCTCTTTATGGCAGTGAAAAACCGCTGCATTGATTACCTGCGCAAACAGACGCAACTTAAACAAAAAGAACAATCACTATCGGAATTACAGGAAAAAGAACTCCAACTAAACCTCTATTCCCTTCAAACCCTTGATGAAAGCAACCTCACGAAAGGAGAAATAGAAACAATCGTCGCCAACGCCATCAATGCCCTGCCCGAACGATGCAGGGAAATATTCATCCTCAGCCGCCTCGAAGGACTAAAGCACAAAGAAATCGCCGCACGGCTGAACATCTCCACCAATACAGTCGAAGGCCAGATGAATATTGCCCTTCGTAAACTGAAAGTCATATTGAAAGACTACATATCCATCTGTGTTTTCTTCACTGTTATATAACAACTTTACGCAACAAGCCCCTGCCTAAAGTATACCGTTAATTCTCTCGGGTATCCCACAAAGATCACCAAAGATCACGGCAGGATCGCCGGCGAACGCGGCAGGATCGCCGGCGAATGTGGTAGAATCGCCGGCGAATGTGGTAGGATCGCCGGCGAATGTGGTAGGATCGCCGGCGAATGTGCCAGGATCGCCGGCGAATGTGCCAGGATCGCCGGCGAATGTGGTAGGATCGCCGGCGAATGTGCCAGGATCGCCGGCGAATGTGCCAGGATCGCCGGCGAATGTGGTAGGATCGCCGGCGATCGACATAGGTGACGATAGAATATTTTGGAGTGTTAACGATTTAAGGCGATCTGTAACGAGCAATTCGCCAAGGTTACGTAAAGATTGCAGAGGATTGTATGAAAAACTCTACGGTATTGCGACTTAAGTTGACAATAATAACATAAACTCAGGGATGAATAACAGTCCGTAAATCATTCAGGGAAAAATTTTAACTGTTTCTTCATTTTTATTGGGTGGGAAAAACACTTTTTTACGTCATATAAAAAAAGAAGCTTTATGCACGAATTGCTGAACAAATACTTTGCAGGCGCAATCACCCAGGAGGAAACATACGCCCTGTTCAAGGAAACGGATAACGACCCCGCCCTGAAAAAAGAATTTGCCCGTATACAAAACATAATGGCCATATCCGGCATGGCGCATAAGGAAAACGACGAACAATGGACCGAACATAAGATGCGCGAACTGATGCAAAAGATAAGCGCGCGGAGGAGGAGGCGTTTCTCCGTTTCCGTCCTGAAATACGCGGCGGTAGCAGCCATAGTCGGCCTCGTCTGGATATTTGCATACCAAAACATTAACAAAGAAACAGGGGACGCCGGTTATACATACGTAGAAGTCCCAAGAGGCCAGACAATACACATCATACTGCCCGACGGGACGGAAACGTGGCTAAGTTCGCGCACAAAGCTGACGATCCCCGCCCAATTCAACAAAAAGGAACGCTCGATAGAATTAGACGGCGAAGCCTTTTTCTCCGTCAGCAAAGACGAAGGCAAGCCGTTTACCGTAAAAACAAAGCAGTACAACGTCCGCGTAACCGGCACACAGTTCAACGTATTCGCCTATTCGGAGAGCGATATATTCAAGACCGACCTGCTCGAAGGCTCCGTCTTCATATACGACAAAGACAAGGGCCAGGACGGCGACATCCTCTACCTCAACCCCGAAGAAACCGCCTACCTCAAGGACGGCGCACTGACGAAGTCGCAATCCGCCTTCAGCTACTCCCGCTTCGTAATGAACGGCATATACTACTTTGAAAACGCATCCTTCAAAGACATAAAAGACTGCCTCGAACTGTGGTATAGCGTAAAAATACACCTGCGGAGGGAAGAAATATCCCTGTACGTATTTTCCGGCAAGTTCCGGCAAAGCGACAACATCGAGCTCATCCTGCAAGCAATAAAAGAAACAGGAAAATTCGATTACAAACTAATCAACGAGCATGAAATAGAAATTTACTAACCCTTAAATTGAACCGGTTATTTATGAAAACACACACAGACACATCATGACATCACCCAAGATAGGACAAAAAAGGAGAGTGTTGGAGCACTCCCCCGAAAGTCAATACTATCATTTTTCGTGACAATAAACAAAAGTATTAACAACTTTCAATTCTGCAAAGTTATGAAAAAAAACTTAGCA
>JAIRZN010000006.1 GCA_031267205.1 Tannerellaceae bacterium
TGCGAAGCCAGAAAATCAAGGATATAATGTATTTTCTTCCGCTCTCCCGCAGCAAGTGTTTCCATAAAATCCCTATAATAATGCTTGTATGCTAATATTTTTCTTTCCTGCCTCATGCCACAAATATAATAAAAATAGTAACATAATGCAATTTACGGATAGGTACGCTTCTCCGCCGGCGCAGGCTTGCAGCCCGTGCCCATCGCCTGGGAAAGACACATTGTGCGCAACCAATCTATCGGCACGGGTTACAAGCCCGCGCCGGCGGAAGGGCCCAACCCCCGCCCCCGATATAATCCACCTATATAATATATGTATAACCCGCTGGCGCGGGGGGGGTGTTGGTGTATGGAAAAAATTTCCTATGTTTGTCACACTTAAAAATAAAGCGTAAATATATGAGTCGTAAATATGCTTCGGCGTTGTTGGACAATGCGGTGAACGCGCTGGCGTCGTTGCCGGGCGTGGGGTACAAGACGGCCCTGAGGTTGGCCCTGTACATGTTGCGCAGGGAGGCTGCCTATACCGAGGGCTTTGTTGACGCCTTGCTGGCCTTGCGCCTGAAGGTGCGCTACTGCCCTGTGTGCCACAATATATGCGAGGGCGAGAGGTGCGGCATCTGTTCGGATACGCATCGCGACGGGTCGACGGTCTGCGTTGTCGAGAACATAAAGGAGGTGATGGCTATCGAGAACACGGGACAGTTTCACGGCCTGTATCACGTCCTGGGCGGGATAATTTCGCCGATAGACGGCATAGGGCCCGGCGACCTGGAGATAGACAGCCTCGTACAACGTGTCGCAGACGGCGACATTAAGGAGGTGATACTCGCGTTGAGCACAACGATGGAGGGCGATACGACGGGGTTTTTCATTTACCGCAAGCTCGCCGAGTACGCGGTCGAAGTCACGGCCATTGCCCGCGGCATTTCCATAGGCGACGAGATAGAATACGCCGACGAGATCACGCTGGGCCGCTCTATCCTTAACCGCACCGCCTTCGCGGACGGCAAGATGAACCAATATTAAGAAGTCAAAGCGATGAAGATCTCGGTTGTTATCGTCAGTTATAACGTGAAATACATTCTCGAACAATGCTTGCTGTCGGTACATAGCGCCCTGTCGGGCATGGAAGCCGAAGTGTTTGTGGTCGACAATAACTCGCCGGACGGGTCGGCGGACTATATACGGGACAAATTTCCCGAAGTAGAGGTTATCGCCAACGACCACAACGCCGGATTCGCCGTGGCCAACAACCAAGCCATACGGCGCAGCAGCGGTCAGTACGTCCTCCTGCTCAACCCCGACACGGTAATCGGCGAAGAAAGCATCCGCACGCTGTGCTACTTTATGGACGAGAACCCGCAGGCCGGCGGCGCAGGCGTTAAGATGCTCGACGGTCACGGCGTGTTCCTGCCGGAGAGTAAACGCAGCTTCCCCACGCCATGGGTATCGTTCTGCAAGATGTCAGGGCTGTCGGCCCTCTTCCCCGGCTCCCGCTTGTTCGCGCGGTACAGGCTGCCGTACCTCAATCCCGACAGGCAGCACGCGGTTGACGTCCTGGCCGGCGCCTTTATGCTACTCCGCCGCGAGGCGCTGGACAAGGCAGGGCTTCTCGACGAGGCCTTCTTCATGTACGGCGAGGACATCGACCTCTCTTACCGTCTCGTCATGAGCGGCTACCGCAATTATTACCTGCCCGAACGCATCCTGCACTACAAGGGCGAGAGTACGCAACGCGGCGACATATCCTTCGTCAGGAACTTCTACGGGGCGATGCTTATTTTCTACCGTAAATACTATCCGCGCTCAGGCGTGGCCGTGTCGTTACTGATACGCTTGGCCATTAACCTAAGGGCTTCGGCGGCGACCCTGGCCCGTATAGCCGGAGCAGGGCGCAGGAAAGCGAAGAGGGTGAGACGCCGCCGCCTGCTCGTGCTATGCCGCGAGGCTAACTTCGAGGCCGTCAAGGCCGCCGCCGTGGAGCGCATGCCGGAGCTTGAGTTTGTCAACCTGTGGAACTTGGACGTCAAGCGTGCGATGGATGCCATCTGCCGCCGCAACCAGATGAAGGCCTTTACCGACATCGCTTTCTGCTGCCGCGACATGCGGTTTGAACAGATGTTGCTGTTCATGGATACCATAGTCGACAAGAAAACAACGTACCATATATATAATGTAGGGAATAACCGGTTAATATCACCTAAGAACAATGAAACTGTTAGAAGATGACGTCGTGAAACTCCGCTCCCTGGAGCCCGAAGATCTGGATCTGCTGTACGCATGGGAGAACGATTCCTCAACCTGGAGGATGGGCGGCACGGTATCGCCTTACTCGCGCTACGCGCTGAGGAAACACATAGCCGTGTCGAACAAGGATATATATGAGCTGAAGCAACTGCGGTTGATGATAGAGGTCTGCGGCGTAGGCGTAGGCCTGATCGACATATACGACTTCGACCGGCATCACGGCAAGGCGTCGGTCGGCGTGTTGCTCGATTCGGAATACAGGGGGAGGGGCTATGCCACGCGCGCATTGTCGCTGGTTATCGACTACGCCTTCTCTTTCCTGAAGCTGCACCAGTTGTACGCCTATATCCCCGTGGGTAACGAGCCGAGCAAGACGCTCTTCATGCGCTGCGGCTTCGATGTCTCTGCGGTATTGCAAGATTGGATAGCGGCGGACGACGGTTTTTCAGATGTATTGCTCGCTCAACGCATAAACAGGAGGAATAAAAATGGAAGAGTACCTGAGCCAGCTCAATGAAGCCCAGCGCGAGGCGGTGTTGTATACCGGCGGCCCGGAGATGATCATAGCCGGCGCGGGGTCGGGAAAGACACGTGTGCTGACGTGCAAGATAGCTTACCTGATGCAGATCGGAGTACCTCCGGAAAGCATCATGGCGCTGACGTTCACCAATAAGGCCGCCCGCGAGATGAAGGAGCGCATAGCTGCGCTTGCCGGCCAAAGGGAGGCCCGGAGGTTGTGGATGGGTACGTTCCACTCTATCTTCTCACGCATACTGCGCGCGGAGTCCGATCGCCTGGGTTATCCGGCTTCGTTCACGATATATGACAGCGACGACTCGAAGAGTCTGCTCAAGTCGATAGTCAAAGACATGTCGCTCGACGATAAGACATACCGCCCCGGCATGGTACACAGCCGCATATCGAATGCCAAGAACTCGTTGATAACGTGGAAGTCTTATGAACAAAACAAAACCCTTGTTGAGAGTGACATTAAAACACGCACGCCTATGATACGCGACATCTATAAGGTGTATCAGAACCGCTGTTACCAGGCCGGGGCTATGGATTTTGATGATCTGCTGCTGCAGACTAACATCCTTTTCCGCGACCACCCGGATGTGCTGGATAAGTACCGCCGCTTCTTCAAATATTTCCTGGTGGACGAGTACCAGGACACCAATTTCGCTCAGCACCTGATAGTGTCCCGCCTGTCGGAAACGCACCGCCAGATATGCGTGGTAGGAGATGACGCACAGAGCATCTACTCCTTTCGCGGCGCGAATATCGACAACATCCTGAACTTCAAAAGCCAGTACGCCGGCTGCCGCACCTTCAAGCTCGAACGCAACTACCGTTCTACCCAGACGATAGTCAATGCCGCCAACAGCTTGATAAACAAAAATCGGGAGCGTATCAGCAAGACTATCTACTCGGAGAGGGAAAAAGGCTCCGGTATCCTCCTGGTGTCTACGTATTCGGATTACGAGGAAGCGTTTATCGTAGCCTCCAAAATATCGGAGATGCGTATGAGGAATCAGTACACGTACTCCGACTTCGCCATCCTGTACCGCGCCAACAAACAGTCGCGCCTGCTTGAAGAAGCCCTGCGCAAGCTCAATATTCCGTACAGGATATACGGCGGTCTTTCGTTCTACGACCGCAAGGAGGTGAAGGATGCCGTCGCATACCTGCGCCTTATAGTGAATCCCCACGACGAGGAAGCCCTGAAGCGTATCATCAATTACCCCGCCCGCGGTATCGGCGACACTACGGTAGGCAAGCTTACGTCCGCCGCCACAAGGCATAACCTCAGCGTATGGACTATACTCAAAGACCCGCATGCATACGACGTACAACTCAATGCCGGCGCCATCCGCAAGATAGATGGCTTCAGGCAGACGATCGAGGACAGTATAGAATACAGCCGTGACAACCAAGCCGATGACACAGCCCTGTTTGTCCTCAAGCGAGCAGGCATAGTCGACGATTTCGTAAACGAGCACACGATAGAAGCAAGCAGCCGCATCGAAAACCTGGAGGAATTAGTTAAAGGTATCTCCGAATACATATCAATACGCAGGGAAGAATACGCGGATGAAGACGGCGAGCATATCACCCTGGCCGGCTTCCTTGCCGAAGCCTCGCTGCAAACCGACCAGGACAGGGATAAAAATACGGATGCGGACAGGGTGACTCTCATGACGGTGCATGCCGCAAAGGGGCTTGAGTTTAAGAATGTGTTCGTAACAGGGATGGAGGAGAACCTTTTCCCCACGCTGCGCTCGGTAGATAGTCCACGCGCCATAGAAGAGGAGAGGCGCCTGTTTTATGTAGCCATCACCCGCGCAGAAGAGAACTGCGTCCTGACCTATGCCCAGAGCCGCTTCATAAACGGTCAGACGGAGAGGTGTTCGCCGAGCCGCTTCCTGTTGGACATTGACGCCAGATACTTGCATACGTCGGGGAAGCTGTCCGACTACGACGTACGCCCGAAGGCCTCCACGTACTACCAGTCGCAGCCCTTCCCAAGCCGGCCGCAGACAAGGTCCGCAACCGTCGAGACCTCCGCCGTCGAACCCGTCGATGCAGCCAGCCTGCGTATAGGCGTCACGGTGAAACACGACCGTTTCGGCACAGGCACAGTCACGGACATAGAAGGCGAGGGAGCAAATACAAAAGCAACTGTTGAGTTCGATAACTTCGGACAGAAACAGTTGCTTTTGAAATACGCCCGCCTTACTGTACTATAAGGCGAAGCTGTATGTGGGCGTGACTGCCCAGTTTATCTGTGTTGAATCCCTGCTGAATCCCCTTGCATAATTAATCCTGAAGACTATGGAGTCCGTCGTCCTGTTGGCCAGGTCTGTGAGGTTGAAGGCGTTGTACTGTGTCTTCGGTTGTGGAGCGGCAGCCGATTCGGAGATCTTCGTCACGCGCAGGAAGAGATCGTAGACCTTGTCCGTCACCGCCCGGTAAGGGTCGTAAGACAATTCAAAACGCAGCGGCAAGGTATCGGCGGAGTGTTCGGTAAATAGGAAGAAGCGGTTCAGTATGAAGATATTCCGCTGCTGTATGGCGGCGACGGCATGTTCACCCGGCAGGATGGTAGCCGTATCGGTAAGTTCGCTACGCAGGTCATGGCCCGGCACGTACTCGACGTTGGATATATCGACTGTGAGGAAGCCTTTAAGCCTGCCGGAGTCGGAGTTTTCAGGCGTTCCAAAGTCCAGGGAGAAGTCGATTATCACGCAATCCCCGTCATCTATGCTGGAATTCACCTGTGGCGAATAAACGACATCGTTTCCCTTGAGGTGTATCTTTACGCTATCATTCCGCTTAACGGCGACACCAGGGTAATTACCCATGAGCACCTTTTGTCCGCCCTCGCGCAGGCATGAAGTCACGAACGGGAAGAGCAAGGCAAAGAGGACGCCAAACAGAGCGTTTTTGTTCATACCGGATTAGTCTTCTTCAGGGATAGGATTTGTGCATAACTCGGATTTTTCCCATGTGAAAACTCCGTCCTCTTTTATCTCCTTGATATGGTTGATGATGAAATAGACTTCCGACTTGCCCTTTCCTTTTTCGATGCGTGAGGTTTCCTTGAAGAAGTTGCCGGCATTATAAACGTTTATCACGCCTCCATTAATAGTAGGCGATTTCCCTTCATCCCTCATCACCGCCCTAAGGAAGAACGAGTATACGGTTTTACCTTCTACCTCTTCGGTTGGGAGGTCGGGGTCATAGTATAAATTCCAGCTTGTCTTTTGTTCGGTTTCATGTTTAAAGTCGGAGGTTAGGAAGAGCTTTTCCGAGAAGTAGAAGCTCGGCCCGCTTGTAGAGATGGCGTAAGCGACGGGCTGCTCATTCTCTATCAGGGTAGTCGAGTCGTGCAATATGTACGGTGTGCAAGGCCATTGATCAATAAGTGATACTTGTGAGATCGTCCCCTGCACGATGCCGGTAGTCTGGTAGTCGGAGTTGATTTCATCGCTAAAATTCACATTATAGCTGAATATGACACAGTCGCCGTCCGAGAATCCCAGTTTTTCCAACTGCGGGTCATAGAACGAGGGAGAGAGTGGCGCGTCGATCACTGTTTTCATAGTTTTCATATCAAAGCGTACAATTCCGCATACGCCACTCTGGGATTGTTCATTATTTCCGCCCTCCAGACAAGAGGCCAACACTAAAACACAAGCGGACAGAAGTCCGCAAAAGGATAACTTGTTCATATAACTTGTTTTTATTACTATATTTTTCGCGTATTAAAAGTTCAGCCTGAGTCCGATCTGCGGATTTATATTAAAAGCCTTGTCGGAATATATTGTTTCTACTTCGCTTCCATTATTAAAGTAGTAGGCGGCGCCCATCTCGGCAAATGCGCTTACGTATGGAAACAGTGGGTAGCTTACTCCTGCATGAGCGCTTACCGACCACTGCAATTCCTTCATCCGCCGGTTTATATGCGCCTCGCCTGTCTGCAGGTCGTCCGAGAAACGTCTGACCGTCAACCGTCCGTCTACATTCAACTGCGCCTGTGCGCCGGTGGATGCGTATATCTGAAAACGTTTCCACTCGGCTATCTTATATGATAAGTAAAGCGGAATACCGAGGAAATGCAGGGTTTGTCTTGTTTTGTTATTATATGCCGAGGCCTGCGTTTCCCAGTCGGATATTAAGAGAGAGTAAACTAATCCGGTTTGTAGGGAGAAGCGATTGTTTAGGGTTCTGTTGACCGAAAGGCCGAAAGAGATGGGCATTTTGTGTTTGATATTAGTGCGTGGCAGCTTCCCCATGTTTTGGTCTGAGACGGCATTAATGGCCAATAGCTCTTCGTCTTCCAGGTTGTTGCTGCTTCTGAGCACGTATGTGTTTACCACCTCGCCTGAGTTTTGGGTAAGCCCTCCCATTCCCATTCCGAAGCTCCACTTACGTGCGGGGGCGGTTGGTTTTTCCACATCTGCTTGTGGAATTGCGGTGGTGGATTGTATTTCGGGGTCAATAGTCGGCGTATCTTCCGGGATTTCTTCTCCGGTCTCAACGTCGTTGTCTTCTGTCGGCGTATCCTGTATTACTTCAGTCGTTAGCGCTTCTTCTTCCGGCGTAACGTAAACATCGGTTGCCTGTTGCCGGAATTTTTGCTTGTCGGCTACTGCAAGGAGAGTTTGGTTGCCGGCGGATTCCGGTGCGACGAAGCCTGTCGGTGGAGAGGGTAAAACTTCCCGTCGAGTGTCGGGCCTGGTTTGTTCTGTTATCATTGTATCATTGTAGGAGTCGGTGCGCAGCGATAAATAAACGCCTCCTCCTATGAAAAGAGTTGCAAGGACTGCCGCCGCCCAATACGTCCACCGTCTACGGGTTGGAACGACCTTCCCCTCCTGTAAGCGGTCGACTATGGCATCCCAATCGTCCGGCGAGGTTTCGACTTCCAGATTCTGGAGTTTCCTGCGGAAGATGTTTTCCCATTCATCCCGTTTTTCTCTTTCTTGATTCATGTTAAAGCAAGTCTTTCGTTTTAAAGCAAGTCATTTATTTTACGTTGCAATAATTGTTTCGCCCGTGTATACTGCGAGCGCGAAGTGCTCTCCGTTATACTCAGCATTTCGCTTATCTCCTTATGCGAGAATCCCTCTATGGCGAACATATTGAAAATGGTGCGGAACCCGGCAGGCAATTCCTGCACCACTTTCATTAGTTCGTTTGCCGACATCTCTGCTATTACGGAATGGGCATGGCCGGATATTTCGTTTGTATAATCCAACTCTACGGCATCCCGCAACACATCAATCTTACGCAAAAATTCCAATGCACAATTTACAAAGATCTTTCGCATCCAACCTTCGAACGAACCTATTCCGGCATAGGATCCCATACTGGTAAACACTTTTACGAAACCATCCTGCAAAATATCCTGAGCTGTTTCCCTATCGCTCACGTAACGCAGACAAACCCCCATCATTTTACGGGAATATGTATCGTAAAGCTCTTTCTGAGCCAGTCTGTTCCCTTTCCTACAACCTTCTATCAGTTGTTTTTCATTCATTCGACTGTTTACGCTTGGCTTTTTGAAGAGCCTAACTACGCTTTAGATGCCATAACGCGATAAAATGCTGCATTCAGTTGCTCCTTTGCTGTCAAAAAATTACTCGGTCTTTTTCAGTTTGTAAGTATTTCCCGAGAAATCAATTTTGTCTAATGTTATGCTGCGCGGGTCATCATAAGTGGCTTTCGCTACCGGATTAGATTCCCTGTTTTCCCTGTTCGCAAAGTTATAGATGCAATAACCCCAGACCATAAACCATGACCATGACGGCTGTGTCTCATACAACTCGGTTGTGGGGACGTTGCCTACCTCGCCAAGCGTAATCAATTTGCCGCCTCCTATTTTAAGAAGGTCGTCGTGGTGAGATTGTTTCCAATCGTTGCGATATACGTCTGCTGCCAACACATCTACATAATCTACGCCAGGGAAGAAATCTTCATACGGCCCTGCTTCGTCACCCGGTATGTCTCGCGGAGCATTTGTGTTCCATACCCATAACAGATTATTCAGCTCGTGATGGTTGGTGAAATATTCGTACATGGCAATCCATAGTTTTTTGAATCCGTTCTCGCCCGGCTTATTGCACCACCAGAACCAAACGCCATTCATTTCATGGAACGGACGCCATAACACGGGGATATTAGCATCGCGCAATTGTTTCAGGTATGCGGCGACTCCGTCCATTTGTTTTTTCCAAAGGGTGTTGAGTTCGGTGCCGTCGGTTACCAATTCGTCCCATTCTTCCTGAGAGGGTAAGCGATCTGCCAAACGCCAAATATCGGCGCCGTCACATTCGTCACATCCCGTCGGAAAACAACAATGCCACATAAGGGTGATGATACGGCCTTCAGCATACTTACGTTTTACTTCGTCTATCAGGCCTTGCCGCAGGTCTGTTACCGATTGGCCGTTGAATGCGCAGCTATCAAAAGGCGCAGTCAGATTCATCGGCCCGCAATGCTGGTATTTGTATACACTGTCTCCCTGAGCCATAAAACTGAAATCGCCACCCCAGACAACGGGATATTTTCCGGTTATGGAGAAAACCACATTGTCGTATCGTTGCAGGTCGCTTACAAAATTGTGTTGCCCTGTCAAGGTGTATTCCCCTTGCAGCGAATAAAGGAAGCTCAGGAGTTGTCGGGCTTCAGGTGTAGCTTTAGGGTTGACTGGCTTAAAGCCTTGTTCGATCTGCTTGTCACATGCAGCGACAAACAGACATCCTAATAAAATTGTGAAAACCAATCTATGCAGTCTCATAATAATAGTTTTAATACTAATTATGCAGGGACATAAAAAAACAATCTATGGGATTGTTCTTCTACGCACCCCGTTCATAAAATACTCGACGCCACTTTTTTATTTGGAGTCGAGTTCTTTGAGCTTCAGCAATTGTTGTTCGATGATTTCCTTTTCCTTAATCAACCGAAGTTCCTCTTTCCCTAACTTTTCCTTTTTGTAGCGCAGCGATAGGGCTACAATCTCCTCTAATTCCGCAAAAGAAAGGTGCTTCAAGTGTTTTGCAACAACATCAAAAGCTTGTTCTTTTGATAAACGTTTTGCAATTTTTTCTTCTTCTGTCATTCTGTGTCTAGCCATAATTTAATTTTTTTATTGTTGTATGATTATTTATCAAAGGCAAAAGTAATTAATTAATCCGAGATGTCGATAATTGTCGTATATTTTTGTACATTTGCTTGCAGATTTTATAAACAATTCAATATATATAAAACACTATGCACAATTGGTTTGAATGTAAGGTATCTTATGAAAAGATACTGGAAAATGGGATACAAAAGAAAGTGACGGAGCCTTATTTGGTAGATGCATTGTCGTTTACTGAAGCTGAAGCGCGTATAATCGAGGAAATACGTCCGTACATCACCGGCGAATTTACAATAGCTGATATTAAACGGGCACGACTTTCAGAGATATTTTTCAACGAAAACGGCGACCGTTTTTACCGCATAAAAATATTCTTTGTCACATTGGATGAAAAGAGTGGAGCAGAGAAGAAAACAGCATCGCAAATGCTGGCGCAAGCCTCTAATTTAAAAGAAGCCATTGCCGTATTGGAAGATGGTATGAAAGGTACAATGGCTGATTATTCCATCGCAACTGTTACGGAAACGACACTGGTAGATGTTTTTCCATATACTGTGCAGGAGTAATGAGCATACGTTCGCAAATAGACTTTTTAAAAGACAAGCTTTCCGACGATGTAAAGATTGTTGCCGTATCGAAATTTCATTCCGCCGAGTGTATAGCAGAAGCTTATCGGGCCGGGTTGCGTATTTTCGGAGAAAATCGAGCTCAGGAATTAATAGCCAAACGAAAAGTATTACCGGATGATATTGAATGGCACTTTATAGGACCTTTACAGACAAACAAAGTGAAGGACATAGCTCCTTTTGTACACACTATCCAAAGCGTAGATTCTCTGAAGTTATTGCAGGAAATAGACAGGCAAGCCGCTAAGCAATCCCGCATAATTCGGATATTATTGGAAATACGCATTGCCGAGGAAGAAAGTAAACACGGCTTTATCCCGGAGAAATGTGAAAAAATATTGGCAAATGAAAACGTAATTGCGAATTTCCCGAATATCCGTATTGGCGGACTGATGGGAATGGCTACATTTACGGAAGATGAGGAGCAGATACGGAAAGAATTTCGACTACTGCATGATTTGTTCAAGGACTACAAGTCGTCCTTTTTTGAAAAGTGCGACCATTTCACTGAACTTTCTATGGGAATGACAGGTGATTACGAAATTGCTATAAGCGAAGGAAGTACAATGGTGCGGATAGGAAGTCTCATTTTTGGGGATAGAAACTTGTGTAAATAATTCAGGATATATGTTCCCATTTAATTTAACAACTATTGATTATGATAGATATAACAACTAATTATGCCGGGTTAGCGCTTCGCAACCCTATTGTCGTAGGAAGCTCAGGATTGACCTCTGCCCCGGAAAAAATAAAAGAATATGAAAAAGTCGGCGCCGGTGCGGTGGTGTTGAAATCTCTTTTTGAAGAACAGATTGAGATGCAAAGCGCTTCCTTATTGAAGGAGTCGGATTTTCCCGAAGCTACGGATTATATTTATGAATATTTGAAATCCAATCAGGTAAATCAGTATTTGGAACTGATAAAAAAGGCGAAGGCTATATGTACTATCCCTGTTATAGCAAGCGTCAATTGTTATAGAGTGGATGCATGGATTGATTTTGCACACCAGATTGAACTGGCAGGCGCCGACGCTATTGAGTTGAACGTGTATTACATGGATACAGGTCTCACTCCGGGTGATGAAACAGACCATAAAGTATATGTGAATATCATCCGTAAGGTAAAGGAGACTGTTTCCATACCGGTTATTATGAAAATCGGAAAATCAATCAATAACATACCTGCTTTGGTATACTTGCTCAAGACAAACGGCGCGGATGGAGTTGTCCTTTTCAATCGTTTATATCAGCCGGATATTAATATACATACAATGCAAATTGTATCGGGGAATGTATTTAGCAGTCATTCCGATTTGAGCGATACGCTTCGTTGGACGGCAATTGTTTCCGGCAAGATTCCGGATATCGGCATCGCCTCATCAACAGGCGTTCATGATTGGGAAGATGTAGTGAAATGTTTACTGGCCGGAGCATCCGCTGTGCAAATGGTAAGCGCAATATATACGCATGGGCCGGAAATAATTTCTCAGATTTTGGTCTGCATGGAAGAATGGATGAATCAAACCAAGTATTATTCTTTATCCCAATTTCAAGGCGCTCTCAATTATGCGCATATAAAAAGCCCGAACATGTATGAACGGGCTCAGTTTATGAAATATTTTTCAAGCAGGGATTGATCGGGAAATGCTTATCCGTTCATGGAGGCCAAAAGCTCCATGTTGTCGTATGTTTGTTCCATGCGTTTCTTAACAAACTCCATCGCTTCGATGGAGTTCATATCCGACAGGTATTTGCGTAGTATCCACATGCGGTTGACGGTGCCTTCATCCTGCAATAAATCATCGCGACGCGTACTTGAAGCAACAATGTCGACAGAAGGGTAAATACGTTTGTTGGATAGTTTGCGGTCTAATTGCAGTTCCATATTACCGGTGCCTTTAAATTCTTCAAAGATTACATCGTCCATTTTGGAACCGGTTTCAGTCAGGGCTGTTGCCAGAATCGTTAGGCTACCCCCATTCTCTATGTTGCGGGCAGCGCCGAAGAAGCGTTTGGGTTTCTGTAACGCATTGGCGTCCACGCCACCGGAAAGCACTTTACCGGACGCCGGCTGTACGGTGTTATACGCACGCGCCAACCGCGTAATGGAATCCAAAAGTATCACAACATCGTGACCACATTCTACCATGCGTTTTGCCTTATTCAAAACAATTTCGGCTATTTTAACATGGCGTTCCGCCGGTTCGTCGAACGTGGAGGCAATCACTTCCGCATCGACGCTACGCGCCATATCTGTGACTTCTTCGGGACGTTCGTCGATTAAAAGAACAATCATGTATACCTCCGGGTGATTGCACGCTATGGCATTGGCGATGTCTTTCAACAACATCGTTTTGCCTGTTTTGGGTTGAGCTACGATTAATCCGCGTTGCCCTTTTCCGATAGGAGAAAAAAGGTCGACTACGCGAACGGCTACATGATCGTATACTTTCAATGCTTTACGTGTAGTGAGCATAAATTTTTCATCAGGGAAAAGCGGTGTCAGGTGGTCAAACGGAACGCGGTCGCGCACTTCTTCCGGTGTACGGCCGTTGATTAGGTCTACTTTCACTAAGGGGAAATATTTTTCACCTTCTTTGGGCGGACGAATGGGGCCTTCTACAATGTCGCCGGTGCGCAGTCCGAATAGTTTTATCTGGGATTGCGACACATAGATGTCGTCGGGCGAAGTGAGGTAGTTATAGTCGGATGACCGAAGGAAACCATAACCGTCCTGCATGATTTCAAGTACGCCTATTCCGGCAAGGATGCCTTCAAATTCATACATTTTTTCTAATGGGGAAACCGCCGCGGGCGAAGCGTTAACATTGGCTTGTTGACCGGACTGTTTCCCGTTTTGACGCGGGGCATTGTCATAATCTTTTTGCTCTTTCTGGGCTTTTTTCTGCTCCGGTTTTGCCGACGAAGGCGTTAACGGGAACAACTGGTCGAGCAGAGAATTAGCGCTTGAATGCTTAAAGACAATCCTTTTCTTTACATCGGTAGGAGAGAGTTCCTGATTTTCTTCCCTGTCTTTTGTGTCTTCAGCCAGCCTGGGGTCGGGCGTAATAGACTCCTCCTCCTCCTCATACTCGGCGACTACCGGTGGCAACAGCGCTTTTTCAACTGTTTTTTCGGCTGTTTTTACCTCAGTCTGCACCATTACGGATGGCGCTGTCAAAGGTGTGGACTCGACAGGCGATGGTTCGGGTTCAGCGGTCTGCGGCGCAGTTGTCGTTTCGGGATTTTCCGTTACGGATATGACAGGAATTATAGGGTTAGGTGTCATCTTTTCGTTTTTCTCGGCACGATTTCTTTTTTTACGTTCCATTGGAGGCTTTTTTACATTACCGGAGTTGGCTTTTTGCATGTTTTTTTCTTTTGATTCTTCTGTTATAGGCATTTCCGCCGACACCTGACGTGGCTCCGTATTGGGTTCTACGGATTCGGGTTGTTGTTCTTGTTTAGGAGCGGATGGTTTGGCGCTTTTCCTGACTTTGGCTTGTCTCACGGCTTTCTGAGCTTCTTTCTCTTTTGCTTTTCGAGCCTCTTTTTCTTTCGCTTTTTCTATTTGAAGCCCGGCAATTGATATGGCTTGTTCGTCCAAAATCCTATAAACAAGCTCTTCTTTTTTCAAGGAACTAACCTTTTTTATGCCTAACTCACCCGCTATCGTTTGTAGATCAGGCAAAAGTTTTTCGTTAAGTTCTATAATGTTATATTTCTGCATATTAAAGAAATGTGTAAATTCTTAATTACGTAATGATACTGCCTTGAGCATATATGCATGCACAATTAATTTTATTTGTA
>JAIRZN010000059.1 GCA_031267205.1 Tannerellaceae bacterium
TTTGCTACTTCCTTCGGTAATACATACTTGATTAATTCTTCTAACATAACTTCGTGTTTCTACCCTCAAAGTTATAGATTTTTTGTCAGAGAAAACACAGGGTTTTACTGGTGAACCGAATGTAGAGGTCGAATTGAAATGTTTCCTGAATAGGTTGCGGGAATTGTACGGGGTAACGGATTTTGAAGTTTAACAGTTCTAATTCCGAATTAACAAAGTCTAAAGCCTTTTGAAAATAGGCGAATTTTAGGGCGTTTTTCCCCCTGCTCGTACCGATTTAAATATTCTAAGGTTGATAACTCAATACGAGTCTTACTCAAATTTCGAAAAATTGCTGTGTAATCGTTTTCAGAACTAATTTTCTCTACGTTTTTAACAAAGTTACCATAGGCGTTTTGCATTTCTTCGTTTGTGACTTGTGAAGGTTCGCTAAATAGAGCAAACAATTTCGTGTTTGATAATTCATTCATAAGTTTATTGTATTAAAGTGGATAAATTGTGATATATAAGGTCATTAGGGCAATAAGCCCATATGTTTTTTAATACAGCTTATTTTTACTCAATATTTGGCTAATCGTTTACCCATTTCAAACGCATTGTGGCAATCTATAGAGAATTGCTTGTCTCTTACTTCTTTTTTATGCTGCTCATCTATACCGTCTGCATCATATTTGGAATAATCATCAAACTGGCATGTGTCATTAACCGTCATATATTCCCACTTGCCATTTAATATTAATTGTCCGAACATATTATGCCATTTGAATAGCGAATCATACCCGAACTGAGACATCATTTCTTCTGAAGCATTCATATTGCATATATAGCCGACATTAATATTACCCTTATAATTTGAAAATCCTTGCCCATTGTAAGATCCATTCATAAAAAGAAGACGTCCCATAAATGCTTGCATACATCCTGTTATATTGTACCCATAATTACAATATCGCTTTCCATTACTTTTTTCAGAATGGGTGATAATTCATCTTTCATGGCACATTCTCCTACGAATCCACTCCATTTCCTTTTACAAGAAAAGCAACTGGAACAGCCTTTGTAATTCAATCCATATAAATGTACCACTTCTTCTGTTTCCGCTTCTGCATCTACTGCACCATCAAGGGCATGTTGCAGTAGAGTTGTAGTATTTCCCTTTTTACGCGGACTACCGTTTATTGCTATTACCTTTTTCATTTTTATATCTTCATAAAATATTTGGACAAAATTACATATATTTGCTTCCCAATTTATATTACTTTCCATTTGGAAAGCACTTTCAAAATGGAAAGTATTGAACAATCATATTATGAACGAAGATTTGATAACACAAGAAGAAGGTTGCCAGTCTAAAAGCAGGATGATTTCAGTCATTGATGCACTGGCGGTTTTTGCATGGCAGGTGGAAAATTCCCATTATTATAGTGTTAACATATGGGAACAGAAGGTTTAAAGAAATCGTAAGGGCTGTACCAGGACTAACAAATAAAAGCTTATCTAAAAATCTAAAGGAAGGGCACATTGCTTTCCCCGAACGGCACATTGCTTTCCCCGAACGACCATCGTAATTCCCCAGTCGGACAGTTAATTTCTATAAGCTACCTGATTTTGGAGGAAAATAATTAAATTTGCGCTTTCGTATCGAATGGCGACAATATTGACAATTAAAATTACATTATAGTGGGAGATACTAAGTATATATTCGTTTCAGGCGGCGTTGTTTCATCCTTGGGCAAGGGCATCGTTTCGGCTTCACTCGGCAAATTGTTGCAGGCGAGGGGCTATAACGTCACTATCCAGAAGTTTGACCCGTACATAAACATAGATCCCGGAACGTTGAATCCGTATGAACATGGGGAATGTTACGTGACGGTCGACGGCCATGAGGCGGATTTGGATCTTGGACACTACGAACGCTTCCTGAATATCCCGACTACGAGGGCTAACAATATAACGACAGGGCGCATTTATCAAACTGTGATCGAAAAGGAGCGCAAGGGTGATTACCTGGGGAAGACGGTGCAGGTCATCCCGCATATCACGGACGAGATAAAGCGTAACGTGAAGCTGCTGTCGAAGAATAAGTTCGACTTTGTTATAACCGAGATAGGCGGCACGGTGGGCGACATCGAATCGCTGCCCTTCATCGAAAGCGTGCGCCAGCTCAAGTGGGAACTCGGCAAGAACTGCATATGCGTGCACCTGACTTACGTACCCTACATCGCGGCGGCTAAGGAGTATAAGACAAAGCCTACGCAACATTCGGTCAAGCAGTTGCAGGAGCTTGGCATACAGCCGGACATCTTGGTGCTGCGTACCGAGAGGCTGCTGAACAGGGATTTGATACGCAAGGTGGCGTTGTTTTGCAACGTGTCCGTGGAATCGGTCGTACAATCGTTCGACGTGCCCACCATTTACGAAGTGCCCCTTGTGCTGCAACGCCAGAACATGGACGCTATCGTGCTTAAGAAGATGGATATGAATCCCGGCCCGACGCCTGACATGAAGAAGTGGAAAGAGTTCCTCAAGAGGAAGGCCGACGCTACGGAAACCGTCCGTATAGCCCTGGTCGGCAAGTACGTCGAGCTTCAGGATGCATATAAATCCATTAACGAATCGCTCCTTCAGGCGGCAATCTATAACGACCGCAAGTTAGACCTCCACCTTATTCATTCGGAGAAAGTAAATGCTACGAACGTGGACAAGCTGCTCTCCGGCATGGACGGCATACTCGTGGCCCCAGGCTTCGGCCAGCGTGGAATCGAGGGGAAGTTCGCCACCGTCCGCTACGCCCGCGAGAACGACAAGCCATGTTTCGGCGTCTGCCTGGGGATGCAGTGCATGGTCATTGAGTTTGCCCGTAACGTACTCGGACTGGAGGGCGCCAACTCTACGGAGATGGAGCATACGCCGCCGTATAAGGTGATAGACCTGATGGAAGACCAGAAGAATATTGTCAACATGGGCGGTTCCATGCGTCTCGGAGCGTACGACTGCGTTATAAGGAAGGATTCCAAGGCCTACGAAGCATACCGCGAAGAACATATACAGGAGCGTCACCGCCACCGCTTTGAGTTCAACAACGAATACAGGCAGCAGTTCGAGGATGCCGGCATGAAATGTACGGGAGAGAATCCTGATACCGGCCTGATAGAGATAGTCGAGATACCCGCCTTGAAGTGGTTCCTCGGCACGCAGTACCATCCGGAATACAACAGCACGGTGGTAAAGCCGAACCCCCTTTTCGTCAGCTTCGTTAAAGCTGCCATTGAAAACAAATAACATCATTTATACATGGATAAGAATACAATAACAGGATTTGTGCTCATAGGGCTGGTCTTGCTTTTTTTTACCTGGTTGAACAGGCCTACGCCGGAACAGATTGAAGCGCGCCGCACGCAGGATTCCATCGCGAGGGTGGAGCAGGCGAAACGTTTGGAAGAAATAAGGTTGCAGGAGGAGAGAACGCCGGCCGACGCGGAAATGCGCGACGATGCACTGTCGGATTCGGCTGCAATGGCGGAAAAGGAAAGCCGGTTCGGCGTCTTCGCCTCGTCTGTGGACGGGTCGGAGGAGTATGCGCAATTAGAGAACGAACGCCTCGAACTGCGTATCTCCAGCAAAGGCGGACAGGTGTCTTACGCCAGGCTGAAGGATTATACGACGCACGACTCGCTGCCGCTTATACTTTTTGAAGGCGATGAATCGAGCATTGACTTTACGCTGATAACGGCGACAAACCGCGTGGTCAATACCGCCGACTTGTATTTCACTCCTATCGAAGGCTCCGATCCCAATACGGTGACAATGCGCCTGAAAGCGGGCGACAAGGGATACTTGGACTTTATATATACCCTGACCGACGACTATATGCTGCACTACACCATACGCGGGCAGGGCCTGAACGGCATACTGTCGCCCGGCACAAACGCCCTCGATGTGAAGTGGAACCAGTTGATACGCCAGCAGGAGAAAGGGCGTAAGTACGAAGACCAGTACACGGGGCTTTACTATAAGTTTGTCGCCGATGATGTGGAAAACCTGAACGTGAGTGGCAACCGTAGCGAAAGGATCCCTAACCGGCTGCGCTGGATCGCCTATAAGGATAAGTTCTTCTCAACGATACTGATTTCGGACGACGGCTTTGAGTCTACGACGCTTGACTCGCGGCAGCTTGCGAGCGGAGCGTATTTGAAACGCTTTAATACCGTCACCTCGTTGCCCTTTGACTTGCAGGGCAGGGAGGCCACGTCGCTAAGGTATTACTTCGGCCCTAACCAGTATTCGCAGCTCAAGTCGTACGACAAGGACGCCTCTGCGGGCGAACAGTTGGACATGGAGAAGCTGGTGCCCCTCGGCGCAAGCGTCTTCCGCTGGATGAACCAATACTTTATCCTTCCTATATTCGACTTCCTGGGCAGGCACATAAGCAATATGGGATTAGTTATACTGCTGCTCACGCTGATTGTGAAGATGGCTATATTCCCGCTCACTTACAAGGGATATATGTCGTCGGCGAAGATGCGTGTGCTACGTCCGCAAGTCGAAGCGCTCAATGCCAAATACCCAGGCCAGGATAAAGCGCTGGAGCGTCAGAAGGCGACGATGGACTTGTACAGCCGCGCCGGCGCCAGCCCTATGAGCGGATGCCTGCCGATGCTGTTGCAAATGCCTATACTTATAGCGCTCTACATGCTCTTCCCTGCCTCCATAGAATTAAGGCATCAGAGCTTCCTGTGGGCGCAGGACTTATCCGCCTACGACGCCGTTATAAGCTGGGATGCGTACATACCGATTGTATCCCCGTATTTCGGCAATCATATCAGCTTGTTCTGTCTGCTGATGGTAATAGTGAACGTTGTCTATGCCAAGTTTAACATGGATATGACGAACACCGGCCAGCAACAGATGCCCGGCATGAAGTTCATGATGATATACATGATGCCGCTGATGCTGCTGGTATTCCTGAACCAGAGCGCGTCGGGCCTGAGTTATTACTACTTTATATCTACACTCATAACCATCCTCCAGACACTCAGCTTCCGCTACCTTATCAATGAAGAGAAGCTATTGGCCAAGCTGGAAGCCAACAAGAAGAAGCCTTCAAAGAAGTCAGGCTTTATGAAACGACTGGAAGATATGCAGAAGCAACAGCAGGAAGTCCTGCGCAAACAGCAGAATCAGAAGAGGAAATAGCTAAGTGGCAAACGACAACGAATCACTGGAAGGCGGACTCGTATCGGTCTATGGAGCGCGCGTTCACAACCTGAAGGATATAGACGTCGATATACCGCGCAACACGCTCACCGTGATTACCGGCATGAGCGGTAGCGGCAAATCCTCGCTGGCCTTCGACACGGTCTTCGCCGAAGGACAACGGCGATACGTGGAGACATTCTCCGCATACGCCCGACACTTCCTGGGGAACCTGGAACGCCCGGACGTGGATAACATCACCGGCCTAAGCCCCGTAATCTCTATCGAACAGAAAACAACAAACCGCAACCCGCGCTCCACCGTAGGCACTACCACCGAAATATACGACTTCCTGCGACTGCTATACGCAAGGGCGGGTGAAGCCTACTCGCACCTGAGCGGAGTAAAGATGGTTAAGTACACCGAAGAGCAAATACTACACCTGCTGCTTAATACTTACGACCAAAAACAGGTCTATATACTCGCCCCGCTGGTGCGTAACCGGAAAGGACATTACAAGGAGGTATTCGAACAGGTCAGGAAAAAAGGCTACCTGAATGTCAGGGTTGACGGCGAGCTGCAGGAAATACGCTTCGGAATGAAACTCGACCGTTACAGGATGCACAGCATCGAAGTCGTGATAGACAGGCTTATCGTCTCCCCAAAAAACGAACGACGCCTCAAAAACAGCCTGGCAACGGCCATGAAGCACGGCGACGGCTTGATGCTCGTCCTCGATTCAACAACGGGAGAAACGCATCATTACAGCCGGCTGCTGATGGACCCGACAACAGGCCTGTCGTACAGCGAACCGGCGCCGCACAGCTTCTCCTTCAACTCCTCGCAAGGCGCCTGCCCCAAATGCAAAGGACTCGGATTCGTGAACGTCCCGGATATGCAAAGAATCGTCCCTGATCCCTCCGTAAGCATATACAACGGGGGAATCGTGGCCCTGGGGAAATACAAAAACGCACTTATATTCTGGCAAATAGAAGCTATTTGTGAAAAATACGGAGCAAACCTCAAAACACCCGTCCGTGAAATACCCGGAGAAGCCATCGACGAAATCATCAACGGGACAGACAAACGCCTTAAGATCAAAAACTCATCATTAGGCGCCAATTCCAATTACTTCATATCCTACGAAGGCCTCGCCAAATACATAATGATGCAGCAAGAAGGAGAAGCATCGGCAACAGCGCAAAAATGGGCGGAACAGTTTATCAAAGTATCAACCTGCCCCGAATGCGGCGGACAAAGGCTCAACAAAGAGGCCCTATACTACAAAATAGACGGGAAGAACATCTCCGAAATATCCGCAATGGACATATCCGATCTCTACGAATGGTTCGACGGCATCGAAAGACGCTTGAGCGCAAAGCAAAGACTCATAGCAACAGAAATACTGAAAGAAATACGCTCGCGACTGCGATTCCTGCTCGACGTAGGATTAGAATACCTCTCGCTCGGACGCTCGGCAACATCCCTGTCCGGCGGGGAAAGCCAGCGCATACGCTTAGCCACGCAAATAGGCAGCCAACTCGTAAACGTACTCTATATATTAGACGAACCCAGCATAGGACTACACCAGCGCGACAACGTCCGCCTGATTAATTCGCTCAAGCAACTGCGCGATACGGGCAACTCCGTAATCGTCGTAGAACACGATAAGGAAATGATGCTCAACGCGGATTATGTAATAGACATGGGGCCGGGAGCCGGACGGCTGGGCGGGGAAATCGTCTTCGCCGGAACACCCGCGGAAATGCTGGAAGCCGATACCCTCACATCCTCCTACCTGAACGGCAAAATGAAAATCCCCATCCCGGAACAAAGACGCAAAGGAAACGGCAAATCCATCCGTATCAAAGGCGCCTCAGGCAATAACCTCCAAAATATCGACGTCACACTCCCGCTCGGCCTCCTCATATGCGTGACCGGCGTATCGGGAAGCGGCAAGTCCTCGCTGATAAACCACACCCTGAGGCCCGCCCTCAGCCAACATTTCT
Organism: Tannerellaceae bacterium; assembly: GCA_031267205.1. Classification (GTDB taxonomy): domain Bacteria; phylum Bacteroidota; class Bacteroidia; order Bacteroidales; family Tannerellaceae; genus DFXE01. Next base: position 7,206 of record JAIRZN010000059.1, read on the forward strand.
ACCGCTCCATCGAAGACCCCCTCAAACACGAATCAATCGAAGGCATAGAACATATAGACAAATTAGTCAACGTAGACCAATCGCCCATCGGACGCTCGCCAAGAAGCAACCCGGCAACCTACACAGGCGTCTTCTCGGACATACGCCACCTGTTCGTCGAACTGCCGGAAGCCAAAATACGCGGCTACAAACCGGGACGCTTCTCCTTCAACGTCTCCGGCGGACGATGCGAAGTATGCCGCGGCAACGGATACAAAATAACCGAAATGAGCTTCCTGCCCGACGTCCTGACCACCTGCGAAGAATGTCACGGGAAAAGATACAACCGCGAAACGCTCGAAGTGCGCTTCCGAGGCAAATCCATAGCCGAAGTCCTGGATATGACCATCAACATGGCCGTAGAACTCTTCGAAAACGTCCCCGTCATACTCTCGAAAATAAAAGTTCTCCAAGACGTAGGACTCGGATATATCAAGCTCGGACAACCATCAACCACACTCTCCGGAGGCGAAAGCCAACGTGTAAAACTCGCCACCGAACTCGCAAAACGCGACACCGGCAACACATTATATATATTCGACGAACCGACAACAGGATTACACTTCGAAGACATACGAGTACTCATGGGCGTCATGGACCAATTAATAGAAAAAGGCAACAGCGTCATCATAATAGAACACAACATAGACGTCATCAAATGCGCCGACTACATAATAGACATGGGCCCCGAAGGCGGACGCCAAGGCGGACAAATACTCTATGCCGGAACGCCCGAACAAATGATCGACAGCAACCTCAATACCCCAACAGCCAACTTCCTCCGAAACGAAATGAAAACGCAACAACGATGAAAAACCCTATCCTCATGATCAAACAATGCGTAGAAAAGGAAGAACCCTACTTCCTCCTGCGAGGCCAGGACATATGCGCCCTCCCGGCAATCAAAGCATACTACGAAGCAATAAAACAAAAGGTGGAAGACCCCTACTTCATCGAGGAAATAGAAGAAATAATGAAAGACTTCTACGCCTACCGCGAAGAACAACAGACACATATCCCCGACTGAACAATGACGGACGACAGCTACAAAACCATACAGTCGCCGGCCGAAGGATTCTATGCGGAAAAAAGAAGCCGCTTCATCTCGCTCGCCTTCCCCGCCGGCACAATCGAAGAGGCCATGGCCCTGCTCGACAAATACCGCAAACAATATTACGACGCCCGCCACCTATGCTGGGCCTACATGCTCGGACACGAACGCCAAATATTCCGCGCCAACGACGACGGCGAACCATCCTCGACAGCAGGCAAGCCGATACTCGGGCAAATTAATTCAAACGAACTCACAGACATACTCATAATCGTCGTCCGCTACTTCGGAGGCATAGAATTAGGCACAAGCGGACTGATCACCGCATACCGCTCCGCAGCAGCCAACGCCCTCTCCCACGCCGAAATAATAACGCGCACCGTCGACGAAGACATAACCGTACGTTTTGACTACCCATACCTCAACAACATAATGCGCATTGTAAAAGAACTCGCCCCCGCCATCCTCGCCCAAACCATCGACACAAACTGCCTCATAACCCTGCGCATCCGCCGCAGCAAGGCCGAATATCTAAAAGCCCGCCTGCTAAAAGTAGAAACCGCCACAATAGCAGACAAAGGTTAA
>JAIRZN010000161.1 GCA_031267205.1 Tannerellaceae bacterium
ACGATTACAGGATGTAAAATAAAATGACTTAATTGAAAAAAATTTCTTCTTTCATTGTTGTATATGTTCCATTTTAACTATATTTGCCGTCAGTATCAAAGGAACGATTAAATTAGACAATCACTTTTTGCTTTTTATCCGCTTCTAATTTATTTGATTCCAGGCGTTTATTCTCTATTGATGCGGGCTTTCAGCCCGTTTTTTTTACCGTATAAAATAGACAATTCGACAATCCTGGATCGGCACGGGCTTTGTTGACGTGGAAATTGGCGGGTGGACTTTATCTGTTTATATTTGCGGCTTTCTGATACACATTATTTATATATTATGGTAAGTATAATCGTTCCTGTGAGGAATCAGTATGCAATGAACCTCCTTTTCGTGGAATCGTTGCGCAAATACACGCTTTGCCCGTTTGAGTTGATTGTCATCGACAATGCCTCGACGGACGGGAGCGCGGAGTTATTTGAATCGTTCGGGGCCAGGGTAATCCGCAATGCGGATAATTACTCCTATCCTTGCTGCATGAACAGAGGCTTCGGGGAGGCGAAATACGATGTGCTCGCCTTCTTTAACAACGATATAATCGTGAGCAGGGGGTGGGACAAGCGGCTGGTCGAGGTTATGCGCGCCGAAGGTCTGGACGTCGCCGGATTCGGCAGCAACAGTCCGCTGGAGAAGTATCCCGACACGCGCGGCCTGAAACGCCGCTGGAAACGTGTAAAGAACCTGCTGCTTTATACGCTGGGATTCGAGGAATACAGTCTGCGCCTTATGCTCAGGCTCGCGTATGGAAACTGGGACAGGTGGACGGACGGATGGCGGGCGAGGTACTCAGGCATACTCCGCGAAGGCCTCACAGGCTCGTGCGTAGTCATGACGCGCAGGGGGTACGAGCTGCTCGGAGGCTGGGACGAGAGGCTTCAGACGGCCGACTACGATATATACATGAAGGCCAAAAGCCGCCACTTGAGCCATGCCGACATCAAGCCGCCGGCCAATGTAATGGAAATATTCGTCCATCATTACGGGCGGCTGACGCTGAAGAAGGACTATATCCCGTTCAAAGACATGGCGAATATCATTTCCCTCGAAGAAAAATGGACGGACGACGAGCGTCGCGACTTGCTACACGATTTGAATCACGAAAAAGGAAGGAATCTTTGAGGAACCGGACAGGGAAGCCTTAAAAATAAAACAGGCGCGTTTTCCCCGTATATTTTTAGCATGTTGTGCGAAATTTCAAATATTTTCATACCTTTGTCCATTATTTCTGCGAGTAAACTATCAATATGAACTATTAGCGACTAATAAATTGCACTTTTTACCATGTGTGGCATAACAGCGATATTCAACATACGCGAAGGAGGCGAGGCCCTTCGGAAACAAGCGTTAATAATGAGCAAACGGGTACGTCACCGCGGCCCGGACTGGAGCGGCGTGTACGCGGGGAAGAGCGCAATACTGGCGCACGAACGCCTGTCGATCGTCGACCCTGCTTCAGGCGGTCAACCCCTCAAGAGCAGCGACGGGAAGCTGATCCTCGCCGTTAACGGCGAGATTTACAACCACCGCGCCATCCGCGAGCAGCTCAAGGACGTATATGATTTCAGGACCGGCTCGGACTGCGAGGTTATACTCGCGCTCTACCGCGAGAAGGGCGTAAGATGCCTTGAATACCTGAGCGGCATATTCGCTTTCGCCCTGTATGACGAGGAACGCGACACGTACCTCATCGCCCGTGACCCGATAGGGGTAATACCCCTTTACATGGGGAGGGACGCGGACGGCCGGTTGCTCGCCTGCTCCGAACTCAAGGGACTGGAAGGCTTTGCCGACACATACGAGCCCTTCCCTCCCGGACATTATTATTATAGCGAAGACCGCCGGTTGACGCGATGGTACGAGCGCGATTGGACGGAGTACGGAAATGTCAAGGATAATCCCCGCGACGTCTCCGGTCTACGCGAAGCGCTGGAGGATGCCGTCCGCCGCCAACTGATGAGCGACGTGCCTTACGGAACGCTGCTTTCCGGCGGCCTCGACTCGTCGATCATCTCCGCCGTAGCCAAGCAATACGCTTCCAAGCGCATAGAAACAGGCGGGCGCACCGACGCATGGTGGCCGCAGCTACATTCCTTCTCGGTAGGGCTGGAAAACTCCCCCGACCTCGTCTGCGCCCGCGATGCAGCCCGGCATATCGGCTCCGTTCACCACGAAATACATTATACGGAGCAGGAAGGCTTGGACGCTATCCGCGACGTGATATATTATATCGAGACATACGACGTGACGACCGTCCGCGCCTCGACGCCTATGTACCTCATGGCGCGCGTGATCAAAAGCATGGGCATAAAGATGGTCTTGAGCGGAGAAGGCGCCGACGAGGTATTCGGGGGATACTTGTACTTCCACAAAGCCCCCGACGCGAAATCCTTCCACGAAGAGACGGTGCGCAAGATAGGCAAGTTGCATTTGTACGATTGCCTGCGCGCGAACAAAAGCCTTAGCGCCTGGGGCGTCGAAGTGCGCGTGCCCTTCCTTGACAAGGAATTCCTCGACGTAGCCATGCGCCTCAACCCTATCGTCAAGATGGCGCCGGAGGGAGTTATCGAGAAGAAAATCCTCCGCCAAGCTTTTGCAGACATACTCCCCGCCGGAGTGGCCTGGAGGCAGAAGGAGCAGTTTTCCGACGGCGTAGGATACGGATGGGTCGATACGCTCAGGCGAGTCGCCGCCTCGCAAGTCAGCGACGACATGATGGCCGGCGCCGCCATCCGCTTCCCAATCAATCCCCCGCGCAACAAGGAGGAATACCATTACAGGTCCATCTTCGAAGAACATTTTCCGAGCGAGAGCGCAGCCCGGAGCGTCCCATCCGTTCCAAGCGTAGCCTGCTCAAGCGCCGAAGCCTTAGCCTGGGATAAATCCTTCGCAGGCATGAACGAGCCATCGGGCAGATCCATCAAGGGGATACATCAAGACAGCTACTAAAGACAATAACAACAACTATAAAACAAGCAGACTTATGGCAATTTTAAGATTTGATGCGGTTAAAGAAGCTTTCAACAGGAAAGCTCTGAAAGTAGAAGCGCCTTCGGGCAAGACTTCGGACTATTTCGGGAAGTATGTATTCGACAGGAGCAATATGCGCAAATACCTTTCCAAGGACACCCTTAAGTTAGTACTGAACGCTATCGACCGCGGGGAATCATTAGAGAGGAAAGTCGCCGAGCACGTAGCGGCCGGGATGCGCATGTGGGCTATGGAAATGGGCGCTACGCATTACACGCACTGGTTTCATCCCTTAACCGACGGCACGGCCGAGAAGCACGACGCCTTCGTCGAGTTCGACCAGAACGGCGGCATGATAGAAGACTTTTCAGGCAAGCTCCTGGCGCAGCAAGAGCCGGACGCCTCCAGTTTTCCAAGCGGCGGCATCAGGAATACCTTCGAGGCCCGCGGTTACACAGCCTGGGATCCGTCCTCGCCCGCCTTTATCGTCAACAACACGTTATGCATCCCGACCGTCTTCATATCCTACACGGGGGAAGCCTTAGACTATAAGACGCCTTTGCTGAAGTCCGTATACGCCGTCGACAAGGCCGCTACCGGCGTATGCAGTTATTTCGACCCCGAAGTCCGCAAGGTATACTCCTACCTGGGCTGGGAGCAAGAATATTTCCTTGTCGACGAGTCCCTGTACTTCGCCCGTCCCGACCTGATGTTGACCGGCCGCACGCTTATGGGCCACGAGAGCGCCAAGAACCAGCAACTCGACGACCACTACTTCGGCTCCATACCCTCGCGCGTGTCAGCCTTCATGAAAGACCTGGAATACGAGTGCTACAAGTTGAGCATTCCCGTAAAGACCCGTCACAACGAAGTAGCCCCGAATCAGTTTGAACTGGCCCCTATCTATGAAGAATGCAACTTGGCCGTCGACCACAACCTCCTCCTTATGTCGGTGATGAAGGAAGTAGGCGAGCGGCACCACTTCAAGGTACTGTTGCACGAAAAGCCCTTCAAGGGCATCAACGGGTCAGGCAAGCACTGCAACTGGTCGCTCGGCACAGATACCGGCATAAACCTCTTAGGGCCCGGAAAGAACGCCAGGGAGAATTTCCAGTTCATCACCTTCGTGTCCAACGTCCTTATGGCAGTATATAAGAATAACGCGCTCCTGAAGGCAAGCATATCCTCAGCCACCAACGCCCACCGTCTGGGAGCCAACGAAGCCCCTCCGGCGATAATATCCGTCTTTATGGGAACTCATATCTCCTCCCTGCTCGACGATCTCGAAAGCAGCAGCGGCATCCAGGACATCGAGGTAGCGGAGAAAAAAGGCGCCCGCCTCTCCCTCAATTATATTCCGGAGATACTGATAGACAACACCGACCGCAACCGCACATCGCCCTTTGCCTTCACCGGCAACCGGTTCGAGTTCCGCGCCGTAGGGTCGTCGGCCAATTGCGCCGCCGCAATGCTCGCCCTTAACACGGCAGTCGCCGCCCAACTGATCGCCTTCAAGGAAGAGGTCGATTCCCTTATCGCAGCAGGGAAGAGCTGCGACGAAGCCCTCTTTGCGACGGTACGCAAGAACATCGCCGAGTCAAAGAACATACGCTTCGACGGCAACGGATACAGCGACGAGTGGAAGGACGAAGCCAAAGGCCGGGGATTAGACTGCGAGACCCGCGTGCCCGTAATCTTCGACTCCTATATAAGCAAGCAAAGCATAGGCGTATTCGCCAGGACGAACGTCTTAAACGAAGTAGAACTACACGCGCGCAACGAAGTGAAATGGGAGCAATACACCAAGAAGGTGCAAATCGAGGCCCGCGTACTTGGCGACCTCGCCATGAACCACATCATACCTGTCGGGATACGCTACAAAGGCCTGTTGCTGGATAACCTATACAAGACCAACGCCCTGTACGACGAATCGACGGCCACCACGATAGCCGCCCGCGACAGGGAGATAATCGACGAAATAACAAAGCACAGCAACATCATCAAGCAGAAAGTAGACGAGATGGTCGAAGCGCGTAAGGAAGCCAACAAAATAGAAGGCGAGCGCGAGAAGGCGATAGCTTATTGCGAGAAGATTGTCCCATACTTGGATGAAATTCGCTACCATATAGACAAATTGGAATGGACCGTAGACGACGAAATGTGGACCCTGCCCAAATACAGGGAATTATTATTCATACGATAACCCATTGAAATGACGCAATCATTATACAGAACGGAATACGAACATGATGCCTGCGGCGTCGGGCTTTTGGTCAATATACGCGGCGACAAGTCACACGAGATCGTAGACAAAGGTCTGCAAGTGCTCGAAAACATGTTGCACAGGGGCGCCGAAAGCGCCGACAACAAGACCGGCGACGGAGCAGGCATCATGACGCAGATACCCCATGAGTTTATATTGCTGCAAGGCATCCCTGTCCCCGAAAAAGGAAAATACGGGACAGGGCTGGTTTTCCTGTCTAAAGAAAAGGAGCAGGCCGGACATTACCTCGGCCTGTTGAAAGAGACGCTGTCCGAAGAACGGCTTAAACTGCTCGCCGTGCGCGACATCCCTGTAAACAGCGATGTCCTCGGCGAAACATCCCGCGCAAGCGAGCCGGACATAAAGCAGATATTCGTCGTAGAAGAAGAACCCTCCGATGCTATTGAAAGAAAGCTATACATAGTGCGAAAAAAGTTAGAGAAGAAAGTTAACGCCTCTACACTTGTAGACAAACGCAACTTCTACATCGTCAGCCTGTCCTCCAAGCGTATAATATATAAAGGTATGCTCTCGTCGACGCAACTCAGGGAATACTTCCCCGACCTGAGCAATCCTTATTATACCAGTGGGCTGGCGCTGGTACATTCGCGCTTTAGCACAAATACGTTTCCTACCTGGGATCTGGCGCAACCCTTCCGTCTGTTGGGGCATAACGGCGAGATAAACACCATACGCGGGAACCGTTACTGGCTGGAGGCGCGCGAAAGCGTATTGCAGGCTTCAGCGCTGGGCGGCCGGAAAGAACTCTTCCCGATCCTTCAACAAGCCATGAGCGACAGCGCCTCGCTCGACAACGTGCTCGAATATCTCGTCATGGCAGGAATGAGCCTGCCTCATGCGTTGTCGATGCTGATTCCCGAAAGTTGGAACGACAAGAATCCGATATCGCCTCAACTGAAGGCGTTCTATGAATATCACAGCATATTGATGGAGCCATGGGACGGCCCTGCGACCCTGCTGTTCTCCGACGGACGGTATGCCGGAGGAATGCTCGACCGAAACGGCCTCCGCCCTGCGCGTTACCTTATAACCAACAACGACACTATGGTGATCGCCTCCGAAGCGGGAGTATTGCCTTTCGACGCATCACAGATAAAGGAAAAAGGACGCCTCCAGCCCGGCAAGATACTTCTTATCGACACCGAGAAGAGGCAGGTTTACTACGACAAGGAATTGAAAGAAGAATTGGCTTCGGCCTATCCTTACAGGGACTGGCTGGCAAAAAACCGCATCATCCTTTCGGACATACATTCGGGGAGGACGGTAAAGCACAGCGTTGATATGTATCCCGAACTGCAAAAGGCTTTCGGTTACAGCAAAGAAGATATTCGGAAAATCATCATGCCGATGGTATGCGAAGGCAAGGAACCGACAGGGTCTATGGGTAACGATACGCCGCTGGCCGTACTGTCGTTGAACCCACAGCGGCTGTTCAATTATTTCAGGCAACTCTTCGCCCAGGTGACAAACCCGCCCATTGACCCTATCAGGGAAGAGTTGGTAATGTCGCTATATCTGTATATAGGCTGCCAGGAAGCCAATATGTTTGAACCTTCGCCCGACCAATGCAAGATGGTAAGGTTGCAATGTCCGGTGATTACCAACGAAGACCTGGATATATTAACGCATCTGGAGTATAAAGGATTCAAGACAATAACCATACCGATGCTTTTCGCCGCAGGGGAAGGGACAGACGGTCTTGAGAAAGCGATAGACGGCCTCTGCAAGCAAGCCGAAAAGGCTGTCGACGAAGGATACAACTACATCATCCTTAGTGATAGGGGAGTGAACGCCGAACAGGCGCCTATCCCATCCTTGCTTGCGCTATCGGCCATTCATCATCACCTGATAGACAAACGCAAGAGGATGCAGACGGCCATCGTGATAGAAACGGGAGAAGCCTGCGAAGTGATGCATTTCGCCCTCCTCTTCGGATTCGGAGCCAGCGCTGTCAACCCGTATATGGCATATGCCATACTGGACGACCTGGTAAAGCGACATGAAGTGCAACTGGATTATCATACAGCCGAAAAGAATTATATCAAGGCCGTCAGTAAAGGACTTCTGAAGATTATTTCAAAGATGGGCATCTCGACGCTCAGCAGCTATCGGGGCGCACAGATATTCGAGGCCGTGGGTATAGGCGAAGAAACGCTCAACCGTTACTTCCGAGGTATGAGTTCTACCGTTGGAGGCATCGACCTGAGCGATATAGCCGCCGACGTCATGCGTATGCACGCCGGAGGATTTAATACCGACGAAACGCCGCAATTGGAAAACCAAGGCATCTACGCCTATCGCAAAGACGGAGAATATCACGCATGGAATCCGGAGACTATATCAAAATTACAGATAGCGACACGATTATGCGATTATACTAAGTTTAAGGAATACACAGACATTGTCGATAACAAGACAACGCCTGTTTTTTTGAGGGATTTTATTACGTACAAAAGGAATCCGATTGATATATCTGAAGTTGAACCGGTGGAGAGCATCACGCGCCGCTTTGTGACGGGTGCTATGTCGTTTGGCTCTATCAGCAAGGAAGCGCACGAGTCGATGGCCATCGCTCTTAATATGCTTAATGGGAAAAGTAATACCGGGGAAGGAGGGGAAGATCCTGCACGCTTCCTGACCGGCGAAGACGGGCTGAACCGTCGGAGCGCCATCAAGCAGATTGCTTCCGGACGATTCGGCGTCACGACGGAATACTTGGTTAACGCCGATGAACTGCAAATAAAGATAGCCCAGGGCGCAAAGCCGGGAGAAGGCGGACAGCTTCCCGGTTTCAAGGTAGACAAGATTATAGCCGCTACCCGCCACTCCATACCGGGCATCACACTCATTTCACCACCGCCGCATCATGACATCTATTCCATTGAAGACCTCGCTCAGTTGATATTTGATCTGAAAAATGTCAACCCCAAGGCGCGCGTCAGCGTGAAATTGGTAGCGGAGAGCGGAATAGGCACAATAGCCGCAGGAGTGGCTAAAGCAAAGGCTGACTCTATCGTCATAAGCGGTACGGAAGGAGGCACGGGAGCCAGCCCCGTCAGTTCCATTAAACATGCCGGACTGTCGGGCGAGTTAGGATTAGCCGAAACGCAGCAGACATTGGTGATGAACAATCTCCGCGGTTTCGTCAGGTTACAGACCGACGGCCAACTGAAAACAGGTAAAGACATTATCATAGCTACGCTTCTGGGCGCCGAAGAATACGGCTTCGCCACCAGCGCGCTTATTGTATTGGGATGTGTGATGATGCGCAAATGCCACCTCAACACCTGTCCCGTCGGCGTAGCTACGCAGAATGTCGAACTGCGTAAACGGTTCACCGGTAAGCATGAGTACCTGTTAAATTTCTTCCGTTTCTTAGCCGAAGAAGTGCGCGAGCATCTGGCGGCTATGGGCTTTCGCCGTATAGACGAGGTGATAGGGCGAAGCGATTTGCTGACGGTGCGCAATACCGGCGTGCATCCTAAAGCCGGCAAAGTAGATTTCTCCCGCCTGCTTTATTTCCCGCCCGCAGCCAATGCCCTTTCATGGCAAAAAGAGCAGGATCATAAGATAGAGCATGTGTTGGACAGGAATCTTATCCGCGAAGCGTCAGAGGCTTTGGAACGTAAGACCCCGGTAGAGATAAGTATAGATATTGCAAACACCGACCGTACGATAGGCGCTATGTTATCGGGAGAGGTAGCCAGGCGTTACGGCAGCAAAGGCTTGCCGGATAATACCATCGTCATCAAAGCCAAAGGGTCTGCCGGACAAAGCTTCGGCGCTTTCCTCGCCGCAGGCATATTCCTTCGATTGGAAGGTGAAGCCAACGATTACCTGGGCAAGGGTCTTTCCGGCGGACGTATCGTAGTGGTGCCCCCTGCCGGAAGCGCATTCTTGTCTGAAAACAACATAATCGCAGGCAATACCCTCCTCTATGGGGCTACTTCCGGCGAGGTGTATATCAACGGGCGTGCAGGTGAACGCTTCTGCGTGCGTAATAGCGGAGCTACGGCCGTAGTTGAGGGCGTAGGCGACCATTGCTGCGAATATATGACGGGAGGACGTACCGTGGTGCTTGGCTCTACGGGTAAGAACTTTGCCGCCGGCATGAGCGGGGGTATTGCATACGTTCTGAATATTGATGATACGTTCGACTATTTCTGTAATATGGAAATGGTGGAATTATCGTTGGTGGAAGACAATGCCGACAGGACGGAACTTCGGAAACTCGTCTCGGCCCACGCGCTACATACACAAAGCTCGCAGGCTAAGCATATCCTGGAAAATTGGGATGAATACATAGAACGCTTCATCAAGGTCACTCCTTTTGAATACAAGAAGATCTTGCATGAGCAGAAGATGGAAGCTATCAACCGGAAGATCGCACAAATAGAGAACGACTATTAATCCTTACAGACAATGGGTAATCCAAAAGCATTCTTAACAATCAACAGGAAAGAAGCAGGCTATAGGTCTGTCCTGGAACGTATCGAAGATTTCGGGGAAGTCGAACAAACACTGAATACGGAAGACCGCATGTTGCAGGCGTCCCGCTGCATGGACTGTGGCGTTCCGTTTTGCCATTGGGCTTGTCCGGTCGCTAATTGTATGCCTGAATGGCAAGATTCTCTTTACCAGGGAAAATGGCAGGAGGCCTACGACAGACTGTCGGCTACGAACAATTTCCCTGAATTTACCGGACGCGTATGTCCCGCCTTATGCGAGAAGAGTTGCGTGCTTAACCTGCAAGGCGTTCCGGTTACCATTCGCGAGAACGAAGTCGCCATCGTAGAACATGCCTTTCAGGAGGGTTATATCAAACCTCGTTGTCCACGCCGGCGCACCGGCAAGAAGGTGGCTGTCATCGGCTCCGGGCCGGCAGGATTAGCCGTCGCCGACATGCTGAACCGCAAAGGGCATAGCGTCACCGTCATCGAAAAAGACGAGACGCCGGGCGGACTGCTGCGCTTTGGCATCCCCGACTTCAAACTGAACAAGAAGATTATAGACCGCAGGATAAGTCTGCTCGAAGCTGAGGGTATTGACTTTAAAAATAATACGGAGGTAGGGAAAGACCTTTCCGTCGAAGACCTCATGAAGGGTTTCGATGCCGTATGCCTCTGCACAGGATCAGGTAAAGCGCGAGACCTCACGGTGGAGGGGCGCGACTTGAAAGGCGTCTATTTCGCCCTTCAGTTGTTGCAACAGCAAAACAGACTGGTACGCGGAATGGATGTGCCGGAACAAGAACGTATATCGACGGAAAACAAACATGTATTGATAATCGGCGGAGGCGACACAGGCTCCGATTGCGTCGGCACGGCGGTCAGGCAGAAAGCGGCGTCAGTCACGCAAATAGAGATACTCCCTGAGCCTCCCGAAGGCGTTAATCCCGATACCCCATGGCCTCTTTACCCGAACATACTGAAGACGTCAAGCTCGCACAAGGAAGGTTGCACTCGCCGCTGGTCGATCGCCTCCCGCCGCTTCATCGGCGAAAAAGGGACGCTTGCGGGCGTCGAAGTGACCGACATCCAAACCGGAGCGACCGAGGTTATCAAGGCTGACATGGTATTTTTGTCTATGGGATTTGTGCATCCCGTACATGAAGGATTACTCGACAGCCTGGGAGTAGCCTACGACGCACGCGGTAACGTAGCGACCATGACTGAATCGAAAACGTCGGTCGACAAGGTCTTCGTTGCCGGCGACGCCTCGTCGGGCGCCAGCTTGGTCGTCAGGGCTATTGATTCCGGTCGCAAAGCCGCCGCTTCTATCCACAAATATCTTAACCTGCCCACATGTGGGAAAGCTTAAACCGGTAGTCTTTGGAGGTTTCCCACATGTGTGCAAGCTTAAACCGGTAGTGCTTGGAGGTTTCCCACATGTGTGCAAGCTTAAACCGGTAGTGTTTGGAGGTTTCCCACATGTGTGCAAGCTTAAACCGGTAGTGTTTGGAGGTTTCCCACATGTGTGCAAGCTTAAATCAGTAGTACTTGGAGGTTTCCCACATGTGTGCAAGCTTAAACCGGTAGTACTTGGAACTTTCCCACATGTGTGCAAGCTTAAATCAGTAGTACTTGGAGGTTTCCCACATGTGTGCAAGCTTAAATGCAGCATTTGGAGCTTTCCCTTCGGGAAGGAAATCGCCGGCGCGGACTTGTAGCCCGTCCTGTTTTCAGCGAATGAAACCTGATATGGCGCGCTTCGCCGAAGTCTTACTTTATCTCATTGAAAAACATGAGGCTTGCTTGGTTGCCGGAAAATAATGTATTTTTGCGCTCATTGATTCATCTCTTTTTTAATTCATTTATAATTATGAAGTACACGCGACGCAGTTTTATTAAGACAGGCACAATAGGCCTGGGCGGTCTCTGGCTCACAGGCAGCGCAGGGATCCGGCAAACACAACAGTTTCACGACCCGTATGAGATTGTAGAAATAGGCAGGACGGGAATAAAGACCACACGCTTATGTATGGGAACAGGCATACGCGCAAGCGGCGGCGTCTCTAACCTTACGCGCAGCGGACACGAGAACAGCGTCCAACTGATACGCGAGATATACGGACGGGGCGTGCGCATGTTCGACGCCGCCGATTCTTACGGCACGCATACAATACTGGGCGACGCGCTCAAGGTATATCCGCGACGAGATTTTACGATATTCACCAAGATATGGTTTGCTACGCGCGACGCCGAACGGGTGAACATAGACGCCGTCGTCGACCGCTTCCTGAAGGAACTGCAGACGGACTATATCGACGGCGTCCTCCTGCATTGCCTCACGACGGGCGAGTGGGTGACGGAGTTGAGCGATTACATGGAAGCTATCGACAGGCTGAAGCAAAAGGGCGTCATACGCGCGCACGGCGTCTCCTGCCATTCGCTCGACGCTATGAAAGCGGCGGCGCTGGAACCATGGGTGGATACGTGCCACTGCCGTTACAATCCTTTCGGCCCGCGAATGGACGACACGGTAGAAAACGTAGCTCCGGTAGTCACACAACTGCACAAGGCAGGTAAAGGCGTTATCGGCATGAAGATATACGGTGAAGGCACATTCGCCAACGACCCGGAAAAGAAAAACCAGAGCTTGAAATACCTCCTTCACTCAGGCGATGTCGATATATTAGATATAGGTATGGACAAGATGAGCGACCTCACCGATACGGAAGAGCGCATAAGGCTTGTCAACAGGATAAACGCATGAACGACGCGCCTACCTCACTTCGGCAGGTTACGGACGTCGGCCTCCAGCGTCCCCAATTCGTCAACACGTTTGATAAGGTTGCCCTTTTTGTCAATCAGGAAAAGAGCGGGCAGCCTCCTTATATTATACAGCGCGGCTATCTGCGAATAGACCGATTCGGGGTCGCGCACGCATATCCAAGGTAAACCGGAAGCTATGTTCTTCCAGTAATGCAAATCGGCGTCTAAGGATACTTGATAGATTTCCAACCCGTTTTGGTTATACCTGGCGTAAAGGTCGCCCAGAGTCGTATTAAGCTCAGGCGACCATTCGCTTTGATAGGCGGTAAAGTTGAGGATCACATTCTTGCCTTCGGCTATGGCGGAGAGGGCGATCTTCTCGTTCCTGAGGTCAGGCAGCGATATGTCGAGGTAACTTATCTCCGAGACGTTTACCGCCGCTTCTTCGTTTAAAGCCCGCTGCTGGCGGATGATCTTAATGGATTGCAAGGCTAAGTTATGCAGGTGTTGCGCGCGTGCGCCGGCAGGGTAATAATGGTCGAAGCTGGTCGCTACGGCTGCATACGCCTTAGAATCATCCTTATTATACAGGTCGAAAAACAGCAACCCGTCTATCTGCTGGAACAGGGCGAAGTATGCGGCTGCAGACATGGGCGCGGCGTATATATAGCGGCGTGCAAACTCCTTGTAATCGTCGGCCGCCTTAGCAACCAGCCTTTGGTACGTCGTGTCGGGAATCAGGTTGCCTTCGCGCTCTTTACGCAGCCTGCCGATAGCCTGGTTGGCGTCTAACTGGGCGAGGGTTATCGCCTTGATTGCTTTGGCATTCTCCGACCCCTCTACGCTGTAAGAAGTGGCGAACGTGCCTGCGTCGGCGGCGAAGTCCAGGGTCTCCGTCGAATCGACGGCGAAGTTTATCCACTGGTTATTCAGCCGGAGGCGGTAAAATTCGGGATACTGCGGGCGTCCTTTCTTGAAGGTAAACTTCCCTGCCGCCGTAAGCTTGAGCGAATCAAGGACTTTTACGGATGATATGCCTACGTTTTCAAGGTACACAACCTGCCCGTCGGCTCCGGCGATGACTCCTTTGACTGTAAATTCCGACTCGCTGCACGCCGTCAGCGCTATACTTATGATAATCCACAACAGGGATATAGATATTGGTTTCATTTTAGTTTACTTAACTTACCGGTTCGATATTTTGTTGCAAATATACACTATTTTACATCTGCACAAAACGATTACACATTATTTTTCATAACATGCCGCATATAGCCCTATACCCTGCGCTTGGTAGAGATATGATAGATAACGAACTTTTTTTGACAGGGATTCACACATGCGAAAGAAACCGGGAACGTAATATTGCAATACAAATTCCGGAAAATCCGTTCTTCAACCATCAGAATACTGAAAGAAAATGAAAAACATCGTACTAATCTTCTTATTATTGACAACTTGCATCGCCGGCGCCGACGCGCAATACCATATCGGCGAAGTGCGCCTGTGGGACAAATATCCTCCCGAAGTACAAGAAAGGGGCTTTGGAGTGAATCAATCCAAACTGATTCAAATGGACAACGACCCGCAGCTCGAAGAGGTCTTCCTCTTTAGCTCCGACAACGGACATTACCCGTATTTCGACATCTTCAAGATATACTATGTCATCATAGATTATCACACGAAGGAGGTTAAATACAAATCCGACGTCGTCCTCTCGACAGAAAGAACGCTCCTGCTCGAAGACCGTAACAACGACGGGAAATTCGAACTCTACCGGCGCTACTTCCGCAACGGTAGCTTCACAGTTGACAAGCAGGGCAACAACCTTGCCGTAACATGGGTTTATGATTGCATCTCATTTTAAAGAAATAACCGCATGAAGAGATTTTTATTCGCGGCAATGGCCGTATTTATCGCCTGCTCCGGCCTGGAGGCGCAGAAAATAAGAACCATGATCGTCACCGGACAGGACGGTAGCCACTGGTGGCAGGGGGGAAGCGAAGCCGTAAAGATGATCCTGGAAAACAGCGAACTCTTCGCCGTCGATATCCTCGTAACGCCTCAGCGGGGGGAAAGCATGGATCCCTACCGTCCCGACTTCAAAAAGTACGACTTAGTAGTATTCAACTACGGCGGCGCAACATTGGTCGAGCCGGCGCGAAGGGACTTTGAGCAGTTCGTAGCCGAAGGCGGAGGCGTCGTCGTCATACATTCCTCAATCATCCCTATGGAAGACTGGGAGGAGTACAACAAGATGGTCGGGCTGGGCGCATGGAACGGCCGGAACGAGAAGGACGGCCCGTATGTATACTGGAAAAACGACCGCTTTGTCTACGACTACTCCCCCGGAGCGGCCGGCTATCACGGTCTGCAACACCCCTTCACGGTAGTGCACCGCAACGCCGAACACCCTATACTTAAGGGCCTGCCCACGGTGTGGGAACATTTCAAGGACGAGCTATACGCCCGCCTGCGAGGCCCCGCCCGCGACTTGGACATACTCGCCACGGCCTATGAAACCGTCGGTAACGCTTCGGAAGGACGCGACGAACCGGTGATGTGGACCGTCCCCTACGGGAAAGGAAGGGTG
>JAIRZN010000023.1 GCA_031267205.1 Tannerellaceae bacterium
GAAAGGGTTTAGGGCTGAACTCAGAGGAGTAAGTGATTTGCCATTCTACATGTATCGTTGCAGCCTGATATTTGGTTAGCCAAGGGAGAGGCATCCACGGACTATTGCGCATGAGCCCAAAAATCATCAATTTAGTTAAAGAACATTTCACACCCCCCCAAAAAAAACGCAATGCCGAAGGCAAGCAAACAAAAAGTCCGCCCCAGCCAAAACCTAATTCAAAAAAAACAAAAAAAAACACCATACCATTACATCACAGCAGGAGATGTAGACTCACTTTCATATCTAAAGGTCGTACTTCGTCAACAAAACCTTGAGTAGTGTCTTTTTTCTACATGGTGTATGGCGGCGGAGGGTATTCTGCAATTTGACGAATGGGTTGAGAATGGGAGAATAAAGAATCTTGACGCTTACGTTGGTGAGATATTTCCGAATCAGTATCGCGTAGAATATGCAATGCTTAAAGATATTTTCAAAAAACGTAATTGTGGGCGAAGCCTTGTTGTCGATGTGGTCATCGTATTTGTTTTTGTCAATCATGCGCATGTCGAGCGACATTTTTCTTGCATAATCGGTCGCGATGAGCATTTTTGCCCTGTCTTCCCGGTCGGTGAGCAGGGCGCGTCCCAATAAAGTGGCATTGCCTGTTTTGGCGGACTCGACCAGTTTTTTGATAAATTCTTCCTGCTGCGGCGTGAACGGGATATTGTGCAGGATTTCATTCTTTTCCGGACGGTCGATATGCTGGTACTTTCCATAGCGACCTCTATTGCACTGTGCAAAACAAGTAAATCGCGCAATGTATTACAGTATTTTGTCGACAAGTATGTTTAAACGATAGTGCGGGGCCTCAGGCGACAGGGCGCGGGCGATGCCATGACCGGCCCTGTCGATGATGTGCTATCTCTCTTTTATCGGGACGTAAGTCTGTTCGTCCAATATATTTTTGTAGGCGGGGCGGATGATGCGTTTGCTCCTGAAGTTCAGCTCTTCTATCCGGTGCGCCGTCCATCCTACGATGCGCGCCATTGCGAATAGCGGGGTGTATATCTCCTGTGGCAGGCCTATCATTTCGTAGACGAAGCCGGAGTAGAAATCGACGTTGGATGAGACGCTTTTCTTTGCGCCCCGGAAGCGGGCGAAGCTCTCTATCGCACGTTCTTCGAGCAGTTCGAGGAAGGCGAATTCTTCCTGCCGGCCTTTTTCCCGCGCCAGGTCTCGCGCCAATTCCTTGAGCAGGACGGCGCGAGGGTCGGAGATCGTGTATACGGCGTGCCCTATGCCGTAGATGAGGCCGGTCTTGTTGTATGCCTCGCGGTTGAGCATACGCATGAAGTAGGCGTCGATCTCGGCGGCGTCCGTCCAGTCGGCGATATTCGCCTTGAGATGGTTGAACATGTCCGACACCTGTATGTTGGCTCCCCCGTGCAGCGGGCCTTTGAGCGAACCGATGCCGGCGGCTATGGAGGAATAGGTATCGGTGCCTGTTGAACTGGTGACGCGGACGGTGAACGTCGAGTTGTTGCCGCCGCCATGTTCGGCTTGCAGGGCGAGTAGCAGATCCAGCGTGCGCGCGTCGAGCTTCGTGTATTCCTTCTTGAGCATGTAGAGGAAGTTCTCGGCGATAGACAGACGCTCGTCCGGGTGGCGGATGTGGAGCGAACGGCCGTGCGCGCTGTGGCGTAGTATGTTGTAAGCGTAGGCGATGATCGTCGGGAACTTGGATATAAGGTCGATAGACTGCCGCATAAGGTTCTCCGGCGATATGTCGTCGGGATTGGCGTCGTAGTTATACATCTCAAGCACGCTACGTGCGAGGATGTTCATGATGTTCTGGCCTTCGATGTCGATGATGTTCATCTTCGTCTTCTGTTCCAAAGGCATATTTCCGACTATCAGTTCCTTGAACTGCGCGAGGTTGTCCCTGTCCGGCAGTTCGCCCGACAGCATCAGGTAGGCGACTTCCTCAAAGCCGTAGCGTTCTTCCTTCATCAGCGCGCGGACGATGTCTTCTACGTCGTATCCGCGATAGTACAGCTTGCCCGGTATGGCCTTCACGCCTCCTCCGGGCATCCGTTCGTAGCCGACGACGTTGCCTATCTGCGTCAGGCCTACGAGTACGCCTGAGCCGTCCTCGTTGCGCAGTCCGCGTTTGACGTCGTAACGGACGAACAGGTCCTTGTCGATCCGGCAGGTCGTCTTGACCGACTCGGATAGTTTGTAAATGAGATACTCTTTCTTCATAGTACTTTAATCTTATTAATTACACATTCTCCAAATTCTTTTGTGCCGAGGGCGTTCCCTTCAGGCATGAAGCGGGCGAGGTCGATCGTGGCTTCACTATCGGCGAAGGCCCGTTCCATAGCCGTCGTCACGAGCGCCGCCGCTTTGTTCCAGCCAAGGTATTCGAGCATCATGACCGACGAGAGGAGGAGCGACGACGGGTTGGCCAAGTTTTTGCCGGCGATGTCGGGCGCGATACCGTGCGTTGCTTCAAAGATGGCGTGACCGCTGTCGTAATTGACATTTGCGCCCGGGGCGATGCCGATGCCTCCGACCATAGCGGCGAGTTGGTCGGAGATGTAGTCGCCGTTGAGGTTGAGCGTGGCGATGACGGAGTATTTTTCGGGCGTGAGCAGGGTGTTCTGGAGGAATGCGTCGGCAATGACGTCGTTGACGGTCAGCCTTCCGCTATGTATCTCCTCTCCGAACTCGCGTTCGGCAAGCGCGTAGCCCCACGTCCTGAAGCCGCCCTCGGTATACTTCATTATATTGCCCTTGTGCACCAGCGTCACCGTTGGTCGACGGTTGTCGAGGGCGTATCTTATAGCCGCGCGGACTAAGCGTTCCGTGCCTTCGACGGATACCGGCTTGACGCCGAATGACGACGTGTCGGGGAAGCGCACCTTTGTCACGCCCATCTCTGCGGTCAGGAAGCGGAGGAACTTGTGCGCTTCGGGCGTGCCCTGTTGCCATTCTATGCCGGCGTATATGTCCTCCGTATTCTCGCGGAAGATGACCATGTCTACTTTCCAGGGTTCCTTCACGGGCGAGGCTACTCCGTCGAACCATCGCACGGGGCGGAGGCAGACGTAGAGGTCAAGCTCCTGCCTCATAGCTACGTTGAGCGAACGTATACCACCTCCGACGGGCGTAGCGAGCGGCCCCTTTATGCCGACGATGTGTTCGCGGAAGACCCCTATCGTCTCTGCCGGAAGCCATTCCCCGGTTGACTTGAAGGCTTTTTCGCCGGCAAGCGTTTCACGCCATTCGATGGAGCGTTCGCCGCCGTAGGCCTTCTTCACTGCTTCGTCGACGACCTTCTGCGCTACGGGAGTTATTTCCCTGCCTATGCCGTCGCCTTCTATGAAGGGGATCGTCACTCGTTCGGGGACGATGAGCTTTTCGTTTTCTTTCCTTATCTTCATACGTCTTATCTGTTCGTTTTTAAGTAATTCAATGCGCTGCCCGCCTTGTACCACTCTATTTGCAATTCGTTGTAAGAGTGATTGACGGGGAAGACGTCCTCCGTGCCGTCGGCGTGACTGAGTATTATGATGAGCCGTTTGCCCGGTTTGATATAGTCTGCTCCTACGACTTCTATCGTATCCCTTTCGCGCACCTTGTCGTAATCGTCCTTGTTGACAAATGTCAGCGCGAGCATACCCTGCTTCTTCAGGTTGGTTTCATGTATCCGGGCGAAGCTTTTGGCCAGTATGACCTTCACGTTCATGTATCGCGGCTCCATTGCGGCGTGCTCGCGCGAAGAACCTTCGCCGTAATTTTCTTCTGCGACGACGACGGAGGAGATATCCTTCATCTTATAATCAGCGGCTACCGACGGGATGGAATCGTACAGGCCCGTATCGCGGTTGAGCGTCCGGTTAACGCTGCCGCTAAAGGCGTTGACAGCCCCCATGAGCATATTGCACGATATATTTTCCAGATGCCCGCGGAATCGCAACCATGCGCCGGCCATTGATATATGGTCGGTAGTGCATTTGCCGGCCACTTTGATCAGTAGATACATATTATGCAGGCAGTCGTCGTTGGCGCGCGGGAACGGACGGAGGAGCTGGAGGCGTTCCGAGCCGTCTTTTATGGATATTACGGCAGCGCCGGCGGGGGCGATGTATCCGTTGTCCTTTACCTCAAACCCATGACGGGGGAAGTCGTCACCCTTAGGCTCTTCAAGCGCGACAAGGCGGCCGTCGGTCGTGCGCAGCGTATCAGTCAAGGGATTGAAGCAAAGGTCGCCGGCTATGCTCATCGCCATGACGAGTTCGGGCGAGGCCACGAAGGCGTGTGTGTTGGGATTGCCGTCGGCGCGTTTGGCGAAGTTGCGGTTGAACGATGTCACAATGCTGTTACGGCGCGTATCGTCGTCGATATGCCGCTTCCATTGCCCGATGCACGGGCCGCAGGCGTTTGCCGTTATAACGGCGCCGACGTTAGTGAAATCGCGTATCAGGCCGTCGCGCTCAGCCGTATAACGTATTTGCTCGGAGCCGGGGTTCACGATTAACGGCGCGGCTACTTCTATTTTGTCCCTTATCGCCTGGCGAGCGACTGAGGCGGCGCGACTGAGATCCTGGTACGAGGAGTTGGTGCACGAGCCTATCAGTCCGGCTTCCATCTTGCGGGGATAACCGTCGGCTTTCACCTTTGCGGCGAACAGGGATATGGGCGTAGCCGCGTCGGGCGTGAACGGGCCGTTGATGTAAGGCTCCAGCGCAGTGAGGTCGATTTCGATTACCCGGTCGTAATAGCGTTCCGGCTCAGCCGATACTTCGTCGTCGGCGCGTAGCGAGGGGGCGATATGGAGGGCTAAGCCGGCGATGTCTTCGCGTCCGGTGTAACGCAGGTAGGCGGCCATGTTTTCGTCGAAGGGGAAGACCGACGTCGTCGCACCCGTTTCCGCTCCCATGTTGCAGATAGTAGCTTTACCGGTGGCGGAAAGCGTAGAGGCTCCTTTGCCGGAGTATTCGATGATGGCGTTGGTAGCGCCCTTGACGGTGAGCAGGCCTGTGAGGTGCAGTATGACGTCCTTTGGCGACGCCCATCCCCGCAGATGCCCGGACAGGCGTACGCATATCAGTCGAGGCATCCTAAGCTCCCACTCCATACCGCTCATCACGTCGACAGCATCCGCTCCACCGACGCCGACGGCTATCATTCCGAGTCCTCCTGCGTTAGGCGTATGCGAATCGGTACCGATCATCATTCCTCCCGGGAAGGCGTAGTTCTCCAGCACAACCTGATGAATGATGCCTGCGCCGGGCTTCCAGAATCCTGCCCCGTAGTTGTTGGATGCCGCGCGCAGGAAGTCGTATACCTCGCAGTTGGCCAGGTTAGCCTCGCGCAAGTCCTCGTCTGCGCCCCGGTCGGCCCGGATGAGGTGGTCGCAGTGTACTGTCGTAGGCGTTGCGACGCGGCTCTTGCCTGCATTCATGAATTGCAGCAGGGCCATCTGAGCGGTGGCGTCCTGCATGGCGACCCTGTCGGGACGGAAGTTCGCGTAGTCTTCGCCCCTCATGTAATCTTTTACGCCGGAAAAGTCGTACAGGTGTGCATACAGTATCTTTTCGGCCAAGGTCAGCGGACGGTTTATCCGCCTGCGCGCGTCGTTTACCCTGTCTTCAAATGTTGCGTAAAACGCTCTTAGAATATCAATGTCGAGTGTCATAGAAGTATGTGTATATATAATGATTCAACAATATCGCTTATTTTCATAGTCCGACAAATATAAAAATATTATACATAAATACCTAACGCCTCTCCATTATTCGTCCGGTACAAATAAAAAGCCACCGTTTCACAACAGTGGCTTCTCTATATAGCCGCACGTAAAACGGCCTTCGATTCTTAATCCTGACGGGAACAGCAACTTTCTGTTTTTAAAATCTTGCAGTGTGTCTTCCCGCTCCTTTTTATGCGAATGTGCAGGAACCGTCCATTATTCCGACGACAGTCCCTGCTTCTATTCGCCGTCAACGTCATCCGTTACCTTGAGCCGGATGTAGTCTTGCAGGTCATGCACGTAGTTTTCAAAGGCGTCGATACCTTTGGCTGTGATTCGGCATGTGGTACGCGGGCGCTTGCCGTTGATAGACTTGCTCACTTCGATATAGCCGGCCTCGCTAAGCTTGTCGATATGGGTGCTGAGGTTGCCCGCAGTGGCTCCGGTTTTCTCTTTCAGGAAAACGAAGTCGGCCTCCTCCACAGGGATAAGCAGGGACACTATCGCCAGCCTCTGCTGCGAGTGCAGCATAGGGTCTAAATCTTTAAACATATTGCTTAGCTTCACGGTTTAATATATGTCCCGGAATGATAAAACCAAATATCATACAGGTTGCCAGGACAAGGAACTGCAGGCTCAACATATTCCACGCCATCATAATCAGGGCCGAGATCAGAGCGCCGGCCCAGAAAACAATAGCTCCGTACATGAAAGGACGGAAGCGACAAATCTTGCCGTTGAGGAACAGGCTCAGTCCAGTAATGCTCATTATCGCCGGATTGATGAGCAGGAAGATAATCCACCCATGACTTTCCCTGAATACGCCGGCGAGAATGAAGCTCGCAGCCACAAAAATCATGGCGGTTATCAAAAGGGCCATCCATGTCTGCCCGATTACCTTGTCGAGATGATTCGCGGCATACGCCCCATGCCTGACTTTCCTCGCTTCAAGGAAATAGTGTACCGCAAAGAGCGGAAGCACACACGCCCAGACTAAAAAGGCGTACCGCCTGCTCTCTTCTTCCAACGTCTGCAGCAAAACGAAGTCCGCCAGCGCAAGTACCATTATGGCATATCCCCAAAAGATGATGCCGTTGCCGTTTTTCTGCTGAAAACGTTCCTTTGCCTGAGTGATCATGTCGGTGATTAACCGCAGGCTTTCTTGTTCATTCAATTCTTTCTCTGTTGTCTTCATTCAAAAATAATTTTAAGTGAGTGAGTAATACAATTAATTAATGTAGCGCAAACCTTGCGGGTATGAATCGCAAATTGGTTTGCGCCGCAAATATAAATTAGTTTGAGATACAAACCAAACTTATGGAGAAAAAAAAGCCGGCAGGGTAGGAAATATTGTTTACGTTAGCGAAAAGACTGTTTTCAGCTCGGCGAAGTCTGTTATTATAAGGTCGGATGCTTCGTCCTTAAAGAAGGCGTCCCATCCGGTCTTCCTCAACCATATCGTCTGACAGCCGCAGGCCGTGGCGGGGGCTATATCCTTGTCGTAGGAATCGCCGACTACGGCAATCTCCTCCGGCTTAAAGTCCGTGATCTCTACTCCGAGACTGAAGATGGCTGGGTCGGGCTTCCTTATGCCTACTACGGCGGATTCTATGATGGCGGTGAAGAAATTGCTGAGGTAAAAGTCTTCCAGCACGGCCCGGATGTTCCCGTAGAAGTTGGTGACGAGGATGAGCGGATAGCGCTCGGATAGTTTCTTGAGTATGGGGCGGGCGGCGTTGATTGAATTTTGCGCTCCGGCATAGCACCAGTCGGCTATGTGGGCGGCATGGAGCGTTATGTCATAGCTGGTGGGCAGTACGTTGTTCTGCAACAGCCATTGCAACTGCGCCTCGGCCTTGAGCCTTAGTACGTGCCAGAAATTATGGCTCGGTAATACTATCCTGTTGCTTGCCAAAGTGCGTTCGCCGTGTTTGTATGCTTCGCGGAACGTCGCCTTGTCGACGTTTATGTTAAGGGCCTTGTATGCGGAGCGTATAACTTCGCTCCAGTGTACGCCGTTACTGTCTATCGTTCCCCCGTAGTCTAATATTATACCTTTTATCTTACCTGCTTCCAACATAAGTTGATGATTTTAATTCGCGCGTAAAGGTAGCACAAATGCGCTCATGTCTCGTCTTCATGTATACGAGCATGATGTTGAGCGCCGTTAGCTCGAAGGCGAAGTATAACCAGGGCTGGTTGACGAACAGACTCACGAATAGGGCTATTGCGCGGGTGTTGAAGGATAGCATATTCGTGTATTTCATCAGCGGAAGGCTTTTGGCGCGGAAGGCTTCGCGTAGCCATGCGGGGGGGTCGCCCGCGTAACGCTCGTCGACTGCCGACAGTAGTTCCTGCAGGCGCGGGGTGCGTCTCTCCTGCCCTGCCGTGTAGTTTGCGTATATAGTATTTCCGAGCCGCAGTATGAAATCCTTCTTCCAGCTCAGCCCGGGCAGGTCGCCCTTCAGGGTTGAGGAGCGCGACAGCTCGCTGTTCGACCTTCCCTTCAGGAAAAACAGATGTACGTTGCGGTAACAGTCGGCCAGCGAAGCTTGCTTGGTATGGCAATAGCCTGTGACGGCTCCCAAAACCCATATCCACATCCCCCACTGCGGCATGAGGCGGAAGCAAATGGCGGCGTAGATGGCGATAAACCAGGCGTCGCCACAGAAGCCGTCAAGCATACGGCCGAAAGGTGTGGCTTTGCCTGTCATGCGCGCTAACTGCCCGTCGGCGCTGTCATACATATTAGCCCATATCAAGAGCAACATGCCGCATACGTTGACCATGAGATTGCCTGAATGAAAGCATACCCCGGCTGCGATACCGAGTATGATGGCCAGGATGGTCACTGCGTTGGGCGATACTTGGAGACGCCGGAACAGCACGGCCCACAGGTAGCCTGCCGGACGGTAGAAGTGTATGTCTATGAACTCTTCCGTGTCCCCGGATTTGAAGGTAGACCTTATATCGCTACTGATTTTATGTCCCGACATCTTGTGTTTGAGTTTACCTGCGACCGGATATGGCCGGCTATGTTGATGGCGGCTTCCTCGCGGCAGGGGGCGAAGCTGGGCCAGTCGTTGAAGTCTATTAAGCGTATCTCCCCGTCGTCGCTCACTATGCAATCGCCGCCGTAGATGCTTATATTGAGGATGGAGGCGGCGCGGTTGCACATTGATTGAAGGGCCGACGGGTCATACGGTATGCCTCTGGCGGCTCCGTTGATTCGTTCCAGGCCGAACTTGCTATGGCCGGCCGCCGTAGGATAGAAGCGGTAGAAGAAGTCGGTATCCCTTACGCCGTAAAATTTTACCAGGTCGCCCGTCAGGTGCTCGTTGACTACCGCATCCCCTATCCCGCGAAGGGCAAACTCCCTGAGTATTCCCTGCGCCTCTTCGTGGTTGCGGGCGTAGGAGACATCTTCGCGGTGGATGGCATGGGCGTCGCCGCGCTTTATCCAGCATTCGTGGATGGATGCTTCGTCGAGGAGGGGAGGCAGGTACGTATCCGTGCCCACGATGAGGCTGGCGGGGTGCGGTACCAGGTTCGACAGCAGCAGGCGGGTCATGTTTACGCGCGTGCAGTTGCCTATGCCGTAGGCGGAGTTTATGACGGGGCGGCCCTCGTCTTCATACTTCCGCAAAACGGATACCGAGGCGGCGGCGCGGGCCATGCCGAAGATAGCAGGCTCTTCGAGGAGGCTCTCTTCGAGGATGCTTTCGGGGTATTCGTTGACTTTGAAGCCTGACTTGCGCAGGGCTTCGGCCGTGAGGCTGAATATGGCGGCGTCGTTGCCGGTGTGGTTGGGTGAGAAGCGGCTTCCGCGACGTATCCCAGCTATTGTTTGTCTATACATTATCTATTTTGTTACTCAGACTTTGCTGCTAATACTTAAAAAGAGGGCGGACACCAAGCCGGCCCACTGTGATTGTTGCCGACACAGGTTGTATGCCGGCAACATATGGTTGGGGAACCTCCCCAGCGAACTTTTGAGACTTCCGTAACCTATACGGAACCTCCCCTGTCTTGCCGCATCACCGGTTCACCGTGATGATGTAGGCATTCGGTTGAAGCGTGTCATTATCACCCATGTATACGGGAGTAGCCTCTGCTCCGTCTGACAATAGTCGCCGGAAACGGTAGGCCCCGACGGGATTTTCACGGCTCAATTCACCTGTTATGACGTGCGTATCGTCGTCCCCGAAAACATACGGGAAGATGATCTCGCAACGGACGGTATAATCGGCGCGGTTCGACTCGTCGTTTACAGTACCGGAGAGCGCCTGGAGCAAAAAGTAAACGGAATCATACGGCCCGCCTACTTCGCTTTTACGGTTTACCGGCGAGTATTCCATGTTCTGCGCCGGAAGCTCCTCGTCGTTGACAAACAGCCTTACGCGACATTCGCCGTTCGCAAGGTAACAGCCGCGATGCTGCGCTTCATAAGCAATCTTATCTATCACAGGCGCCCCAGCCAGGAGATCCCGGCCTCCGGTATCTATGAAGCTTATCATTAAAGACGGAGGCACCCAACTATTGAGCGTCACTTCGCGCTCATTACTGCATCCCGCCAAGGCGATAAGCAACGCGCATAGGAAGATGTTGAGAGGATTGGTCACGGTGTACATTCTTAATTGTGCTTTCATAGGACTGAAGTTTAAAATGAATTTTGCCAAAGGTAGCATAAACATTCGATTGGACAAGGCGTTTTTTTCACTACTATCCGGCAAATAAATAGCGAGGAGTGTGGGTGCGCCGTCATAGCGACCCGATTTTGGAATGATACCGGCCGGAGGTTCGCAACCTGTAGGAAGCGGCGCGGCGACGTTACGATCTGTTTAACCCTCTGTTGCTTGTCAGCGATCGCATTTGCGTAATCGCCACGCTATTGAGCTGTACAAGCCGTTGGCCTTGCGGAAGCCCCTGCCGGATAAGCAAGGCATTGATACTTTCCATATTCGACAGGACAACCAATTGTTCCAGCGTGGCATAATCGCGGAGATTGCCTTTGTCGCTTGGGTTTTCGTCCCACCATTCTTTGGCCGTTTTGTAAGCCTTCGGCGAACTACACCCTGTCGGATTTCATCCACTGATCGGGCAATAGCCGGCGGAGTTCATTTGTTTTGCAATCGTTGATACGGATCAGGACGTCGGTTACGCTTCACAGGATCAGATGCATTGTAGCAATCGAAGGCCTAAACGTTAAGGTTGGCGACTTAGGCGGCTGGATCGAAAAGTACGAAAATCTATCCGATAATGCATGGGTTGACGAAAAAGCAGAGGTTTACGGCGACGCACGGGTTTACGGTAATGCGCGGGTTTTCGACGACGCATGGGTTCTTAACGACGCACAGGTTTACGGCGACGCACGTATTTGCGGCGACGCACGTATTCACGACAACACACGGATTTACGGCAATACTGTAATAACCTGAGTTCGACGTAAGAAAAGTAAGGAAAAAGTTGGTAAGTTGGATAAACTTTATTATTTTTATAGCTGTAAATCAATAAAATAAATAAAGATT
>JAIRZN010000111.1 GCA_031267205.1 Tannerellaceae bacterium
ACGGGATCGTTTGCAGCAATATCTTCATCAATCCTTCCGGGAAAAAGAACCGTTTGGTTGGGTGAGTAAGGACGAAAATGTAACTTTGCCATAATAGTTTTTTTTAATGCCTAAAGTTAATAAGACTTTGGGATATAGCAAAGGCCGAGCTTGGGAAAGTACGGCCTTTGTAGTAAAAAAAAGAGGGAATACTTATTTTGACACACCCTCCGGTTATGAAATTACGTACATTTGCGGCCGTTATGGAGAAAAAGATACACGACAAAGAATTAGGCGACATTACGCTGCGCTCTAATCCGAGACTGAAACATTATAACTTGAAGGTGCGCGACGGCGTCGTCATCGCTTCAATGCCTGAGAGGGGAAGCGAGGCTGTCTTGCTTGACTTTATCAACAAAAACAGGGGGAAGCTTCTCGATAGCCTGCGGGAAAGTTCTCCGCAACGCTCCTTGCTGAACGAAGATACCGAGATGCAAACCAACAGCTTCAAACTCCACATATTCCGTACCGAAAGGGATAATGTCTACGTGAAACTCAGTCAGGGCATCCTCCACATCGCCTGCCCTGTGCATATGGATATGGAAGGCCCGGCGTCGCAAAAATTGCTCAGGGATGTATTGGAAAAAGCTCTCCGCCACGAAGCGCGCCGCGTACTGCCCAACCGTCTCAACACCTTTGCAGGACAACACGGCTTCAAATACTCCAAAATACGGATAAACAACAGTAAAAGCCGATGGGGCAGTTGCAGTACAAGCGGCAGTATTAACCTCTCGCTCTCGCTGATGCTCCTGCCCGATCACCTCATAAACTACGTCCTCCTGCACGAACTCTGCCACACCGTAGAAATGAATCACGGCGAACGCTTCTGGAAAATCATGGACAAGGTGACCGACAACCAATCCCTGTCGCTCAGAAAAGAACTCAAGGGCTATAAGATGCTCTGACCTGGGTGGTGACAAAATGCCGGTTGAGTAATAAGGCCTTTAATCATATTTATCAAAAAATCTCTTCCCTGCCTTGCTGCGTGCAAAAAGATACAGTCCTAACATAAAAAGGCAGAAAACGCCGCCTACAATAATCGTTTCCATAATTGACATTACTTTTTATCGTGAATAAAAAACAGTCCTAAACAAAACGCCGCAATGACAATAACGGCGCCAACTGTATAGACTGCCCATATTTGTTCAAAACCGCCTAAGAACGATGATATAAGCACTGCCGTAGCAACGTACTTGGCAATATCCATAAACCACTTACCTATCTCTTTTTTCATTGAATTATATTTACGATGGCAAATGTAGCCAAAAAACGCGGCGAATGGTTGTACCTCTTGCAACCTTTCCTACCTTTGCAATATTATGAAAGTAGCTATTGTAAAGTATAATGCCGGAAACATTTATTCGGTTGACTACGCCCTAAGGCGGCTGGGCGTCACGCCTGTCGTTACGGACGATGCCGGAGAATTGCTGACGGCGGACAAGGTGATCTTCCCGGGCGTGGGCGAGGCGCATACTACGATGCGCTATCTGAAGGAACATGGCTTGGAGGATGTCATACGCAGCCTTCGGCAACCTCTGCTCGGCATTTGTCTTGGTATGCAACTGATGTGCCGCTACTCGGAAGAGGGCGGCGTGGATTGCTTAGGTATATTTGATGTGGACGTAAAACGTTTCATACCTCGCAAACAGGCGGACAAGGTGCCTCACACAGGGTGGAACACCTTGACGAGCGTGAGAGGCGGACTTTTCGACGCCGCGCAGGAAGGCCGCTTCGTTTATTTCGTCCACAGCTATTACGTGCCTGAAAACGTGTCGACGGCCGCCGTCACGGATTACATCCACCCCTTCAGCGCTGCTCTTCACAAAGACAATTTCTATGCAACCCAGTTTCATCCCGAAAAGAGTGGAGACACGGGTGAGGCGATATTAAAAAACTTCCTGAAACTATAATCACGGACATGATAGAACTTATTCCCGCTATTGACCTGATCGACGGTAAATGCGTACGTCTGACCAAGGGCGATTACGATACTAAAAAGATATACAGCGAAGACCCGCTCGAAGCAGCCAAGCTTTTTGAAGATTGCGGTATGCAACGCCTGCACGTAGTAGACCTCGACGGGGCGCGCGCTGGGCGTATCGTTAACTACAAGGCTCTGGAACGTTTATCCTCGCGGACGTCGCTGGCGATCGACTTCGGCGGTGGGCTTAAGTGTACGGACGACTTGCGCGTGGCCTTCGACTGCGGAGCGCGGATGGCTACCGGCGGAAGCATTGCCGTGAAGGATCCCGATTCCTTTGCTTCGTGGATAACGCTCTTCGGTAGCGACCGTATTATACTCGGCGCAGACGTTAAAGACAACCGAATAGCTGTGTCCGGATGGGAAGAAACAACCGACTACGAACTGATACCCTTTATCGACGCTTATCGCGAGAAAGGCATCACGCAGGTAATCACTACCGACATCAGTCGCGACGGCACTCTGCGAGGCCCTTCCATAGATATGTACAGGGAGATGCTTGAAGCTCTTCCCGAAGTCTATATCATAGCGAGCGGAGGCGTTTCCTCGATCGGGGACATAGAACGGTTGGAAGAAGCAGGCATCCCGGCGGTAATCTTCGGTAAGGCTTTTTACGAGGGACGTATCACAACGGCGGAACTGATGCGGTTCGCCTGAAAAAACAGATAAAAAATATACAATGCTTGCCAAGAGAATTATCCCGTGCTTAGACGTTATGGACGGCGTGACAGTCAAGGGCGTAAACTTTATTAATTTTCGCGACGCCGGCGACGCAGTGGAATTAGGAGACCGCTACAGTCGCGAAGGAGCCGACGAACTGGTGTACCTCGACATCGCTGCTTCGCACGAGGGACGTAAAACGTTTACCGATTTAGTAAAAAACGTGGCCGCACGACTGAATATTCCTTTCACCGTAGGCGGAGGCATCAACGAAATGAGCGACGTCGACCGCCTGCTTAATGCGGGAGCCGACAAAGTGTCGGTCAATTCCGCCGCCCTGCGCCGTCCGCAACTAATAGAAGAAATTGCCGCAGGCTTCGGAAGTCAAGTCTGTGTCGTGGCCATTGACGCCAATTACGAGGATGGGCGCTGGTTGTGCTACCTCAACGGGGGACGTATTCCGACGGGGAGGGACTTATTTCAATGGGCTGCCGAAGCCGAGGAACGCGGAGCGGGTGAAATCCTCTTTACCAGCATGACGCACGACGGCGTCAGGGGTGGATACGCCAACGAGGCCCTGTCTACATTGTCCGAAACGCTCCGAATACCCGTCATAGCGTCAGGCGGAGCCGGAACTAAGGAGCATTTCCGGGACGCTTTCCTTCGCGGAAAAGCTGACGCTGCCCTCGCCGCCGGTGTCTTCCACTTCGGAGAAATATCCGTCGGGGATCTCAAGGCCTACCTCGCACAGGAAGGCGTTAATGTAAGAACGTAAATTAAAACATAGAACAACGTGAAGATTGATTTTGAAAAAATGGGCGGCCTCGTCCCCGCCATTATCCAGGACGACGATACGGGCATGGTGCTGATGCTTGGCTTTATGAACGAAGAGGCTTTTATCAAGACGAAAGAAACGGGCCGGGTAACCTTCTTCAGCCGGACGAGGAACTGTCTCTGGACTAAAGGCGAGACGAGCGGGAACTTCCTGCTGACAACAAACATATTGCCGGATTGCGACCGTGATACGCTACTCATCAAAGCTCGGCCGCAGGGCCCGGTCTGTCATACGGGCGACGACACATGTTTCGGCGAACATAACGCGGCTGACGAGATCCTTTTCCTAAAGCATCTGCAAGGCGTCATCGAGCAGCGCAGGCAGGAAATGCCCGAAGGCTCCTACACAACTACGCTCTTTACCAAAGGCGTAAACCGTATGGCTCAAAAAGTCGGGGAGGAAGCCGTCGAAACAGTTATAGAGGCTACAAACGGCACCGAGGAACGCTTCATCTACGAGGCCTCCGACCTGGTTTACCATCTCATGGTGTTGCTGACAAGTAAAGGTCTCAAATTAGAAGACCTCTGCCGGGAATTAAAAAAAAGGCATAAATAATAAATCTATATATGGAAAAAGTATCCCCCCTGCTACGCTTAGAGAAAATTGAAATCAGTATAGGCGAAAACGTCATACTGCAAAACGCTTCCTTCACGCTCAACGATGGGGAGTTCGTCTACATAATAGGGAAAGTCGGCTCCGGCAAAAGTAGCCTCCTCAAATCCCTCTATTGCGAAATACCTGTCTTGCACGGACGCGCGCGCCTGATGGAGTACAACCTCCGAAGAATTAAATACAAGGAAATACCGTTCCTGCGCAGGAAACTCGGTATAGTCTTCCAGGATTTCCAATTGCTCACCGACCGCACTGTGGACGGCAACCTCGATTTTGTTCTCAAGGCTACCGGATGGACAAAAAGGAATGAAATCGAAGACCGCATCGACGACGTGCTTAATCGCGTGGGCATGTCAAACAAGGGATACAAAAGACCGCACGAACTCTCCGGCGGCGAACAACAGCGCATCGTCATCGCACGCGCCTTGCTTAACAATCCCAAACTCATCCTCGCTGACGAACCGACGGGCAACCTTGACCCGGAAACAAGCGCGCAAATCGTCCAGCTCCTTCACAACATCAGCAGGCAAGGCACGGCCGTTATTATGACGACCCACAACTACAATATGGTGCGTGACTTCCCCGCCAGGGTGGTGAAATGCGAGAACGGTAACTTAACCGATGTCGAGGACTGACGCCCGCATCCATCACACGCCGGTAATCACTTCCATGTACAAGCCGCGCAGCCTCTCGCGCAAATAAAGTACGGCGTAACGCTTACGCGAAAGAACGGTATTGACCGCGACGCCGGTCGCCTCTGCCGTCTCCTTTACCGACAGGCCGCGTAACTCGGTCTTCTCGAACACGTCGCGCTGGGCGGCGGGCAACTCCGCAAGCGCGGCGTCGAGCTCGCTCCAAACCAATGAATGAAGATATTCGACCTCCGGCGAGGCGTCGCTGTCAAACATTATCTCGGCCAAATCCTCCAGCATCGCGTCGTCGTCGCCTTGCCATACGGGATAAGCCTCCTCACGCTTCTTGACGCCGCTATTTATGATCTGGTTCCGCGCCACGCAATACAGCCACGCCGCAATATTTTCCACCGGTCGGGACAAGCTGTCCATCTTCGCCAACCTGTAAAACACCTCCTGCAAAATATCCTCGGCATCTTCTACCGACGATACGCGCCTGCGGATGAAGTTTCTCAACTGCAACCGGTATGTTTTTACCACTTCCGTGACGTCCCTTTGAGGCATGGCTGTTTTCGCTGCGCTAATCAAAGCGTCCGAAGAAGAAACGGTTATGGGCGTGATGCTTTTCGACGAACGACTGCCGCTCTTCGGGGGTCATAGCCAACCACTTCTCGCGGATGGCGTTATGCCGCCTGTTCCAGCCGCCGTGCATGCCGAGGCCCCTGCCCAAAAATCCGCCGAACAGTATCCTCGACAATGCAAGCAGGCCCAAAGCCTGGAGGAAGTCAATACTCGCGACGCTGAACAGACGCGGAAGGAGCGCGTTCCACAGCAGCATCGTCACGGCGCTGAATCCGGCGATGGCCGCCAGCGCATAAGTCACATGTAATAAATGAGATTTCATACTCGTAATTTTTAAATTATATATTCAACCAATAATAAGCAAACTCCAAGGCGCCGTATTTACGCGCCCCGATACCCTTATATTATTAAAGACAGGCGAGGGAGGGGAATATTTTACGGCGACACCCTGTTTTTGATGCAAAGCATATAAATAATTCCCTTTATCGTGTATATTTGCCCCCGATAATAATAAAAATAAGCAGTAATATGGAAACACGTTTCACCGTAACAAATGTTTTAAGCGCTTCCTGGAGAGCGCTCCTGTCGCAGATATGGATACTTGCGGGCTTGCTCATAGGCTACACTATCCTGTCGTCAATTCTTAGCGTCGTCCTGGCGCCGCTGCTCGTGTCCTCATCGCTGGGCGGGCTGTTCCTCAACTTGTTGAATCTCGTCATATCGCTGATGTTCTCGCTCGGATATTTGAAAAATATCTTCCAAACGCTCGACGGCGACGAGCCGCGCTTCTCGGCATACGGGCAACAGGCGCGGAAGATAGGTACATACTTTGTCGCAAGCCTCCTGTACGGCATCGTCATCCTCGCCGTCGCCGGCGTGACGGTAGGGCCTTATTTTTACACGCTGCACGATTTGGCGATGTTCAAAGATACGGTTTTCTCTCCCTACCTGCTGCCTGAGGTGCCCGAAGGAACGGGATGGGCTGCGTTTTTGATCATGATGGGAGCCGTAATCCTGCTCCTGCCGGCAATGTATCTGGGGCTGAGGCTCATGTTTTATCAGGCTTGCATTGTTGATGACGAGGGCGTCGGCATCCTTGATTCCCTAAAAAGGAGCTGGGAGATGACAAAAGGGCATATGCTTCCCTTGTTCCTGCTGGCCTTGGCCTCGTTAGGAATTATGATCGTGGGATTCATGGCGTTTATAGTGGGAATTTTTGTGGCCATACCTCTCGTATATATAATGTATTGTTGCGCGTACCGTAGATTGAACCCCTACCCTGAGGCGGACTAAGCGCGTCATTTGTCGAACTCAACCGCCGTATTTATAAAGGGGCAGGCCTCGCGCCTGTCCTTTTTTTGTTGCGCCCGCGCGTTCGCTTGGAAATATACGGCTCAATCGCGCGAGGGCGGGGGGGCGTAATAAAAAGCCGGCGGCGGCGCATCGTGGGGTGGCGGGCGAAAGGGGGGCTGAGGTATAGAAATCTGCGGGGAGCGTAAAAAAGAAAGGGCTGCGCACTATTGCACGCAGCCCCCAGTTTTAAACGAAATTTGTTAAAAAAAACTTTGAAAAGTACGGCTACCACTGACATCACGTCACCGGGTCGCCTGATAACTCTAAAAATTTATTCCCAGTAAACTTCCGGCCAGACGACGCCTGTAAGCGTAGCCAACAACTCGTCGTCCTTCTTGATTTCCGCGCGGGCGTTGGTTATCGCGTTCATCGGCCACTTGAAGATAAGGCCTTCTTGCGGCGGGGAGACTACAAATCCGATGGGTTTGTTGTCTTCCATCTCGAACTCCAGCACGGGGAAGCTATTATAGTCTGTGTAATCGTCGGCCGCGAGCAGCATCGCGCCGTCGAGCGCTACCGGATAGAGGGCGGCTTCAAAAGCTGCCTGGTCTCCGGCTATGAGGAGCATCCGCTCTGCGCCTTCAACTAACTGCTCGGATATGACCAAGGACGGCGTCGTGGGCCCGTCGGGAACGCTGGGCGTAAGCGGGTCGTCATCGCCGCCGCCGTCGGGCTTATCCTTGACTGAGGAGTAGCCCCGGTGCGCGAGTGCGCGCTCGAACTGGTCTATCATCGCGTTTATATAGTCGATTATGGATTCGACCGTCGACGTGTCGCCCTTGCCCGACAGTTTCAGGCCTGCATAGGCTACGTCGAGGCTTTGCGTGTATAATTTGAAGGCTTTATCGACCTGCGCGCGTATCTCCTTCATCGTGCCTTTGAGTTCCGATGATTCGAGGTTTTCGGCGCGTTCTTCGTAAAGCTTCCTGAAAGCGTCGTTGGATGCGCTGAGCTTGGCGACGGCGTCTTTAAGTCCGAGCTTGTCCACATCAGCCGCGTAACGATCCTTGCCAAGGTCTTGTATCATGTTAAAGATAAGGGCGCTGGCTTCCGCCATTGTGGCTGTACGAATTTTCTTGTAGTTCGTAAGAACTTCCATAACCCTGACCGCCCTCTCCTTTACCACCTCGTCAAAACTATGGGTAGCCGCCGAGACGCTTTGCCGAACCATTGTATATATGTCGTAACGTTCGCGGTTGGCTGCGGTGATGTACTTTGTTTCGTTAGCCGCCGCGCTTTTCTTGTACACGATGTCTTCCTGTCCGACAAGGTTGTGAAAGACGGCCCAGGCCGGGGACGCTTCCGGTACGCCGCCCACGACAGGCTGGCTGTGGTCGTCGATATATTTATGAAATTCAAAATGTTCGCCGTTCCTGAAAGCGTGTGTAAGCTTCGTATAATTCTTGACACTTTTCATAATACTTATTTTTGTGTTGATCACTTATGGCTGCGAATATAATGATTTTTTTAATACGCAATACTTTTGGCGGTTTTTTCTGTTTTTTTTTTCGGGAAAGAATGAAATTTTTGTCCTTAAGCCGTCCCAAAAGTGGGAAAGCATGAAATTTGCGTTTTTAAGGAATCCCAAAAGTGGGAAAGCTTAAAATTCGCGTTTTTAAGGAATACCAAAAGTGGGACGGCTTAAAATTTGCGTTTTTGAGGAATCTCAAAAGTGGGAAAGCTTAAAATTTGCGTTTTCGAGGAATCCCAAAAGTGGGAAAGCTTAAAATTCGCGTTTTCAAGCTTTCCCAAAAGTGGGACGGCTTAAGGACAAAAATTTCATTCTTTCCCGAAAAAAAAAACCCGCCGGCGCGGACTTGTAGTCCGTGCCTCATTTGTGAAAGCCTTAGCCGCGACATTTGGAAGTTGCACAAACGGTACGCGGACAAGACGGCGCAAATGTAGGGGCGTCCCTCGTGGGCGCCCTCTTCGTACACACGTTTTGAGGTTGCACAGGCCTGCGCATCCTCCAACCGTGGCGTTTGGTGGTTTCGCACGCGCGTGAAACCCTGCCGGCGTTGATACGAAGAGGGCGCCCACGAGGGACGCCCCTACATTTGCGCCGTCTTGTACGCGCACCGTTTGTGCAACCTCCAAACGTTGCGTGTAGGCCTTTCCCGAAGGGGAGAAACCTCCAAATGGGGCGTGTTGGCGCGGGCTTTGTGGGTTGCCGGGGCGCATAAAATTTGCCGTTCAGGCAAAAGCGTGTATCTTTACGCAGTTGAAAATTATTCGGAACAATGAATAAGGTATTATTTCCGGCGGTTTTTTTTATGTTTTGCATCCTTTTGAGGGCGCAAACGGCGTTGGGCGATGGCGCGCAGGTTAGTTTGCTTACTTGCTCGCCTTCGGAGGAGGCCGTCTTTACGGTTTACGGGCATACGGCTATCCGCGTCTGCGATGCCGCGAATGGGACGGACGTGGTTTTTAATTACGGGATATTTAATTTTAGCGGCGGGAGTTTCGTATATCGTTTTGCGCGAGGCCGGACGGATTACAGGCTTGAGGCGGTGCGTTTTGAGCGTTTCCTGGCCGAGTATGGCATGCGCGGCAGCGGCGTGACGGAGCAACGGCTTGACCTGACGCCGGCGGAGAGGGGGCGGCTCTGGGATGCTTTGCTCATCAACCTAAGGCCTGAAAACGCCGTTTACCGGTATAATTTCTTCTTCGACAACTGCGCGACGAGGCCTGCTGAGATTATAAGGAAGGCCGTCGACGGCGAGATTGTCTATGGCAAGGAGCCGGAGCGCGAGACGTTCCGCAGGCGTATCAATCGCTGTATGAGGAATCAACCGTGGCTCGTTTTCGGCTGCGACCTGGCTCTGGGCAGCCCTACGGACAGGGTGATGACGTTCGGTGAGACATTTTTCCTGCCCCTGATGCTTGAGGCGGCGCTTGATAGCGCGGTGGTTGTCTCGGCGGACGGCGTGGGGCGCCGGCTCGTGGCGTCGAAGGCTATACTTTTGGAGGAGGCCCCCGTCGCGGTCAGGAAAACCGTTGTAACGCCTTTGGGCGTCGCCCTGCTGATGCTTTTGTCGCTGGTAGCCGTAACGGTTGCGGAGCGGCGGCGGCGGACGTATTACGCTGCTGTCGACGGGCTTCTCTTCGCTTTGGCAGGGCTTGCCGGATGCGTGCTCTTCTTCCTCGCCGTCGCGTCCGAGCATCCGGCGGTGTGGCCGAACTGGTCGCTCGCGTGGCTTCACCCGCTGCACCTGGTCGGGGCTGCGCTCACGGTGGCGAAAGGCTGCGGGAGGGCGGCGTATTATTACCATTTTATTAACTTTGCTGCGCTCACGCTGATGCTGGCGGGGGCGTATTTTATTCCGGAACACTTTAACGTGGCGTTCTTTCCCCTGATAGTTTGCCTGTGGATGAGGTCGGGGTTACGCGCGCGTACATTATATTAATATAAAATGAAAAGGATACTGACATCGCTTATCGCTATAATGGCTATTACGAACGTGGAGGCCCAGCACGCTCCCAAGCTTGTCGTATGCATCACGGTTGACCAGTTGCGCGGCGATTACATGGAGTATTTTTACAATACGTTCGGGGAACGCGGTTTTAAACGCTTGATGAACGAGGGCGTGACGTATCGCAATATACGTTTTGAATTTTCCGGCGTTGATCAGGCCAGCTCTTTTGCGACAATCTTCACCGGCTCTAATCCCTGCCTGCATGGGATTGTGGGCGACAAGAAATATGACTTCGGTAACAATCGCGAGTTGGCGGCGCTCAACGACCCGGATTTCCTGGGTAACTACACCCGCGATAATTATTCCCCGCGCCCGCTTCTGGCCTCCACCATTGGCGACGAGCTTAAGATCGCCTCTGCGGGCCTTAGCGACGTTTATGCAATAGCTCCCGACGCCGGTAGCGCCATCATCTCAGCCGGGCACGCGGCCAACGGGGCTTTCTGGATTGATAATATAAACGGGAAATGGGCTACGACGACTTATTACAAGCAACTACCGTGGTACGTCGACCGCTACAATAGCGGCAGGGAATCCCTGTCCGAGCGCGTGGACAAATTGGTCTGGGCGCCGTCGCTGCCTTTGAGCGCGTATAACGCCTTCCCTTATGCAGACGACAGTCATCCGTTCCGGCATACGTTCAGCGAGCGCGACGCGGATTGTTACCCGAAGCTCAAGACATCGGCGCTTGTGAACGAGGAGGTGAACAGGCTCGCCCTGCAATTCCTTGAGTATGCAGGCTTCGGTACGCGCTCGTGCCCCGACATGCTGGCCGTCACCTACTATGCCGGCAATTACTTGCGGCTGATGGACAGGGACTATACGCTGGAAATACAGGATACCTACCACCAATTGGATAAGAACATAGAGCAGTTGCTCAATGCGATCGACCGCCGCGTGGGCCTCGAACATACGTTGGTCGTCTTCACCGGCGCCGGCTACTGCGACAGCCGCGAGGATTACCCGGAGACGCTCCGTGTGGGCGGCGGCGATTTCTACCCGAAGCGATGCGTCGCGCTGCTGAACATGTACTTGATGCAGTTGTACGGACAGAAGAATTGGGTGACGGGATATTATAATGGACAGGTCTACCTCAACCATAAGGTCGTCAACGACGAAAATGTAGACCTTGGCGAGATGCAGAGGAAGGCCGCCTCGTTCGTATCCGAGTTCGCAGGCGTGCAGAATGTCGTCACCGACGATGCGCTGCGCAACGGACAATGGAACGGAGCCGTCCTGCGCCTGTATAACGGTACGCATCACGCAGGGCGTGGCGACTTGATAATAGAACTGCAACCCGGATGGAAAATCAACCCGGAAACGCCTGGGGAGAAGATGAAATTAGTGCGCCATAACGCCGTCCGGACCCCGCTGGTCTTCCTCGGCAACGGTTTGAAGCCAAAGCATATTTACCGCGAAGTAAAAGCTACCGAGATAGCTCCCACCGTCACGCACGTCCTCCGCATACGCCCGCCGAACGCTACCCGTAGCGCCCCGCTACGCGAACTCGCCGGTCAATGACGCCGGCGACGGGGAAGGTAAGCGAGAAGTAAATAGATATAAAACCGATAATCAATTTGAATAAATATGGGATTTAATGAGTTTATGACAAAGTTGTTCGGCAACAAGTCGCAACGGGACCTTAAAGAAATCGACCCGTATGTAAAAAAGATACAGGAGGCGTATCCATCCGTAGAAGAACTCTCCAACGATGAGCTGCGGGCCAGGATCGACACGATAAAGGAACGAATCTTAGATTATGTAGCCGCCGAGCGCGCACAAGTGGAAGAGCTGCGCAAGGGAATAGAAGATAAAGAATTGGAAGAACGCGAATCCATATGGGCGGAAGTGGACAAGATAGAGAAGGAGATAACCGAGAAACTTGAAACAACGCTCGAAGAGAACCTCCCCGAAGTCTTCGCCGTAGTAAAAGACACGGCCCGGCGGTTCACCCAAAACGAGGAGATAACCGTTACCGCAAATGATTTTGACCGCGACTTGGCGACGAAGCGCGACTTCGTAAGCATCGAAGGCGACAAGGCCGTTTACAAGAACCATTGGATAGCCGGCGGCAATGAAATAACCTGGGATATGATACACTACGATGTGCAACTCTTCGGCGGCGTGGTTCTGCACAAGGGAAAAATCGCGGAAATGGCCACAGGTGAAGGAAAGACCTTGGTTGCGACCCTGCCTGTCTTCCTGAACGCGTTGACGAAGAACGGCGTACATGTGGTGACGGTAAATGACTACCTGTCGAAGCGCGACTCGGAATGGATGGGTCCCCTTTACATGTTTCATGGCCTCTCGGTAGATTGTATAGACAAACACCAACCTAACTCCGACGCCCGACGCGCTGCATATAACGCCGACATCACTTTCGGCACAAACAATGAGTTTGGCTTCGACTACCTGCGCGATAACATGGCAATCAGTTCCGGCGACCTCGTGCAGCGCAAGCATAATTACGCTATCGTAGATGAGGTCGACTCCGTACTGATTGACGACGCCCGCACACCTTTGATCATCTCCGGCCCCATCCCCCGCGGCGAAGAACAGTTGTTCGAACAGTTCCGCCCGAACGTGGAAGTGGTAGTCAACGCGCAGAAAGGCCTAACAAGCAAGCTGCTTATGGAAGCCAAACATAAAATGGACAGCAGCGATACAAAGGTGGCGGAAGAAGGCGGCCTGCTGCTGTTCCGCTCGTTCAAAGGCAATCCCCGCAACAAGGCGCTCATAAAATACCTTAGCGAACCGGGCGTAAAAGCCGCCATGCTCAAGACGGAAGCTTTTTACTTGGCCGACAATATGCGTAACATGCATCTCGTGACGGAAGAGCTTTTCTATGTCATTGACGAGAAAAACAACAGCATTGAACTCACCGATAAAGGTATCGACCTTCTGACGGGCAAAACCGACGACCCCCAATTCTTTGTCCTCCCCGACATCGCCTCCGATCTCTCGCAAGTAAGCAACATACAAGGAAACGAAGAAGATAAACAAGCAAAAAAAGACGAAATACTCGCCAACTACTCCATAAAGAGCGAACGTGTTCATACAATAAACCAACTCCTCAAGGCGTACACCCTTTTTGAAAAAGACGACGAGTACGTCGTAATAGATAATAAGGTAATGATCGTGGACGAACAAACAGGACGTATTATGGAAGGCCGGAGATATTCCGACGGTCTCCACCAGGCTATCGAGGCTAAAGAACGTGTGAAAGTGGAGGCAGCAACCCAGACATTCGCCACCATTACGTTGCAGAACTATTTCCGTATGTATCATAAGTTAGCCGGAATGACAGGCACTGCCGAGACTGAAGCCGGAGAGTTCTGGAACATATACAAGCTCGACGTCGTGGTCATACCCACGAACCGCCCCATTGCACGCTCGGACATGAACGACCGGATATACAAAACAAAGCGCGAGAAATACAACGCCGTAATCGACGAGATTAATTCCTTAGTCGATGCCGGACGCCCCGTGTTAGTCGGTACAACTTCGGTTGAAATATCCGAACTGCTGAGCCGTATGCTTAAACTCCGAAATATCCCCCACAACGTACTAAACGCCAAACTCCACCAAAGGGAAGCGGACATCGTAGCCATGGCAGGCCAGCGCGGAACAGTCACCATCGCTACCAACATGGCCGGACGCGGCACCGACATAAAACTGTCTGCCGAAGTCAAGGACGCCGGAGGTTTAGCCATTATCGGCACCGAAAGGCACGAAAGCCGTCGCGTAGACCGTCAGCTCCGAGGACGCTCAGGCAGGCAGGGAGACCCCGGATCGTCAGTCTTCTTCGTCTCCCTGGAGGATGACCTTATGAGATTATTCGCCTCCGACAGGATAGCCGGACTGATGGACAGAATGGGTTTCAAGGAGGGCGAAGTACTGGAGCATACCATGCTTAGCAAATCCGTCGAGAGGGCGCAGAAGAAGGTGGAAGAAAACAATTTCGGCATCCGCAAACGCCTCCTTGAGTTCGACGACGTAATGAACGCCCAGCGTAACGTGATTTACACCCGCCGGCGTCATGCGCTGATGGGAGAACGTATCGGATTGGATGTCCTGAATACGATCTTCGATAATTCGACCGCCATCGTCGAGCAGCATGCCGAAAACGCGGACTTCGAAGGCTTCAAACTGGAACTCTTCCGCACATTCGCCATGGAGGCCCCGTTTAACGAAGATGCATTCCGGGAAATGAAACCGAAGCAACTTGCGGACACCCTGTTCGACGAAGCCCTCAAGCTTTTCAAACGACGTATGGAAAGACTCGTGCAAGTCGCCAACCCCGTGATCAAGCACGTCTACGAACAACAGGGCGCCATGTACGAAAATATACTGATACCAATAACCGACGGCATCCGTATGTACAACATATCCTGCAACCTCAAAGAGGCTCACGAAACGGAATCAAAATCAATTGCGAAATCTTTCCAGAAATCTATAATCCTGCACACGATAGACGAATCCTGGAAGGAACACCTGCGCGAAATGGACGAGCTGCGCCATTCAGTCCAAAACGCAAGCTACGAAAACAAAGACCCTTTGCTGATCTACAAACTCGAATCCTACAACCTTTTCAAGACGATGGTGGATGTGATGAACCGCAAAACCGCCGGAGTATTGATGCGCGGACAGATTCCCGTAAGGGAAGAGGCCCCCGGACAGGCGGATTCGGGGCGACGTGTAACCGTGCGCCAGGCTGCACAGGAGAAACGCCAGGACATGAGCCGATACCGCACAGAGAAAACGGACATACTGGGAAACTCCTCCTCCGCACTCAATTCACAACGCCCGCCCACAGGTCAACAACAGCCTCAACAACAAATGCCTGTCAAAGCCGAAAAACACGCCGGACGTAACGACCCTTGCCCGTGCGGCAGCGGTAAAAAGTACAAAAACTGCCACGGCAAAGGCCTCTGACCTCGGAAACGCTCCGAAAGCAACAATGACAAAAAGTGATATACTTTATTTCTACCGTACCACGGCCGTGGAAAGGGAGGCCTGGAACAGACGCAATTCCTTTTACCATAGACTGCTCGGCAGGTATTTCTCCTTCATAATACCCGAAGGCGCAAGGGTGCTTGAGGTGGGATGCGGTAGCGGCGACTTGCTCAATGCGGTCAGGCCTGGATACGGGCTGGGCATCGACTTCGCAGCGGAGGTCGTCGAGATTGCTGCCGGAAAGTATCCGCATCTGCATTTCCGGGTCGACGACGTGGAGGAATTGCAGCTCGACGAGGCTTTCGACTATATTATCCTCAGCGATCTGACGAGCTGCCTCTGGGACGTGCAGCGGGCTATCCGTAACCTGCGCCGGATATGCCTCCCGCATACGCGAATCGTCATATCGCAGTATAATTACATGTGGGAACCGGTGATAAAGTTGCTTGAGGCTGTGGGGCTGAAGCAGAAGGCGCCGACGTCGAACTGGTTCTCAATTAAGGATACCGAGGGCCTGTTACTCCTTGAGGGCTTCCAAAGCGTGAGGCTGGAGAAGAAGGTGTTCCTTCCTGTCTACATTCCTTTGCTGCATAGCTTCTTTAACGGCTTCCTGGCTAACCTTCCGGGCATTTGCCGACTTGGGCTTGTCAATATTCATGTATCAAGACTGCCGCTCGACGGGGAACGACCGGCATCGGTCTCGATAGTAATTCCGGCTCGTAATGAGGCGGGAAATATCGAAAGCGCCATCCGCCGGACGCCTTGCTTCGGTACGCACCAGGAATTTATCTTTGTCGAGGGTGGTTCTTCGGACGATACCTACGAGGAGATACTGCGCGTTCGCGACGCCTGGCCTTCTAAGGATATTAAGGTCATCCGACAGACGGGCAAGGGCAAAGGCAACGCGGTGCGCGAGGCTTTCGATGTGGCAACGGGGGATATACTTATGATTCTCGATGCCGACCTGACGATGCCTCCCGAAGAGCTGCCTAAGTTCTACGATGCCTTGTGCCGCAACAAAGGGGAGTTTATCAACGGTTGCCGCCTTGTTTATCCTATGGAAAAGAACGCTATGCGCTTTCTCAACCTTATGGCGAACAAATTCTTCGGCTGGTTCTTCTCCTATCTGCTGGGACAG
The DNA here is from genome assembly GCA_031267205.1 of Tannerellaceae bacterium. Classification (GTDB taxonomy): domain Bacteria; phylum Bacteroidota; class Bacteroidia; order Bacteroidales; family Tannerellaceae; genus DFXE01. The sequence continues at coordinate 16,262 of JAIRZN010000111.1, forward strand.
CGTCTCAAGGATACGCTCTGCGGTACCAAAGTCTTGTTCCGGCGGGATTATGAGGCTATTAAGGCTAACCGCGCTTACTTCGGCGACTTTGATCCTTTTGGTGACTTCGATCTGCTTTTCGGGGCTGCCAAGCTGAATCTTAAGATCGTCGAGGTCATTATTCGTTACAAAGACCGCGAGTATGGCTCGACGCAGATCAGTCGCTTTCGCCACGGACTGCTTCTGCTGAAAATGAGCTTCTTCGCCGCACGAAAAATCAAATACATCATATGAAACAGTCTTCCGATAAACAAACCGGACACAGGCTCGCCGCCTTCTTCGAGCGCAATGAAAATACGCTTTTTATATTCTCGCTCCTGTTCTGCGCCGTGATGTGCGTCCTGCTTTTTGACGTTAAATTGAGCCTGAGCGGCGACGACAGCGACTATCTCATAAGCGCCGAAAATTTCTGGCGTCATTTCGCCTACCCCGGTGGCCACGCTCCGCTTTACCCGATGCTGCTCTCCCCGTTGGCCGGTATTTTCGGCATGAAGCTCTTGCTTTTCAAATCGCTGTCGGCCCTTTTCATCGTACTCTCCTTCTGGCTGCTGTACAAGAGTTTCCGGGGCGTCGTACCGTCGCTTATCCTCATGCCGGCGCTTCTGCTGGCGAGCGTCTGCTCCTATATCTTCTTTTACGCAGGCTACACGTACAGCGAACCTCTTTTCATGCTTTTGCAAAGTGTTTTTGTATATTTTTTCTCGAAATATTTCCTGACAACCGGACAAGACGCTTCTTACGGCCTGAAAGACGGCTGGCGCAAATACCTCGTCATAGCCGCCATCGCCCTATGTTTAGCCTTGGCGCGCAGCATCGGGTACGCCGTCATAGGGGCGGTCGTGATCTTCCTGCTGACACAGCGTCGCTGGAAAGATGTGCTCTACTTCAACGCAGCCTTTGTGCTGGTCTTCGCAGCCTTCCAGATACTTAAATCCTTAGCGTGGCCGGGCTCCGGCGAGGCTTACGGCATTACCCGACTGTTTTCTATCGACCCTTACAACCCGTCTCTGGGGACGGAAAATTTCGCGGGCATAATGAAGCGGTTTGTGGAAAACTCTAACATTTACCTCTCCTTTTTCCTCTATCAGTTCATGGGATTTGTAAAGGAAACGCCCCCGGAATATGTCCTGGACAGTCCCGTCCGAACGGTGGTCACTTACCTGCTCTACGGCCTTTGCCTGGCTGCGGTCTTCAAGCGCAACAGGGCGTTGCTCTTTATCGGCCTCTACGCGGGCGTAATGAACTTCACGAGCTTCGTCGCGCTACAATCCCTCTGGGCGCAAGACCGCTTGATCATGGTCTACTATCCGTTGATGCTGATATTCCTGCTGGGAGGCATTTGCTACCTCTTGCGCATCAAAGCCTTGCGTAAGGGCTTCCTACTTTACCCGTTACTGCTCGTCGTCATCGCCTGCGGCACGCTCAACACAACGGCTAAGAAGGTGGCGCGGAATCTGCCCGTTCTGCAGCAAAACCTGCTCGGCGACAATCTATATGGCCTTACCCCCGATTGGCGTAACTTCATCAAGGGCAGCGAGTGGGCGGCCCGCAACCTACCTAAGGACGCCATCATCGTGAGCCGCAAGCCGTCGATCTCGAAGGTCTACACAGGCCGCGATTTCATCGTCACGCCGACCACGCTGCCTTTCCCGCCGGAAAAGATCATGGGACTTAAGAATAACAGGCCCAAAGGCTTTGCGTTCGTCGTCTCGGATGCTGCGAAGGGGGTATTCCCAGGTGAGGGGGTTAAATATCTCGCTTCGCATATCAGGGGAGAAAAATTCTCCTTGGACGGGACGGCGGCTACCCTCGTCTGCCTCTATTTTTTGCCTGACGAAGAAGTGGGAGGCCTGATTGAGGCCTTGGGGGCCAACCGGATACCGTATACGCTCGACTTCGACGGATTCATCGATCGCCTGGCCGCGATCGAGTCCTACCGCTTCTATGATCCGGAGGATATGCGGCGGTATCTCCTGGAAAATAAGATTGAATACCTCCTCCTCCCGCAATTGCGCGCCTATCCGAGCAGGAAGACGGACCAGTATATCAACGACGTCCACAGGTACCGCGAGTTCATTTCCCTCAGGTATCCGGGCTCCTTCCGCATTGTGCACTCCATCGGCGACGACGAGCCCTGCGAAATAGCGGAATTTATACGTTAACCACCTATGACCGAGAATCAATACCATTATTTTAAACGCGACATAAGCTGGCTATCCTTCAACTACCGCGTCCTGCTCGAGGCCGAAGACGAGACGCTGCCGCTATACGAGCGCATACGTTTCCTCTCGATTTACTCCTCTAACCTTGAGGAATTTTACGAAATACGCGTAGCGGAACACCGGGGCGTCATCATGAAGAAGAAGTTCGACGAGGAAACCTTTGAAGAGGCCGAAGAAACACTCTCCGAGATAACGCGCGAAGTCAACCGCCAACAGCTTGAATATTACCGCATCTTCTCCGAACGCATCCTGCCCGAATTAAGCCGCGAAAACATACGCCTCTACCAGGACAGCCGCCCGGAATCCTTCCACGAGGAGTTCGTCCGCGATTTCTTCAACGAGCAGGTCTTCCCCTTCCTCTCCCCCGTCATGCTGCAAACGGGCGACATACAAACCTTTATACGCGACCGCCGCCTATACCTCATCGTCCGTATGATCAAAAAATATCGCCCCGCCGGCGCCGAGCCGAGCTTTCACTACGCGCTGATGAAGATACCCTTCGCCAAAGTGCCGCGCTTCATCGAATTGCCTCAACACCAGGGCGTCTCTTACATAATGTTTATCGACGACATCATCCGCGCCAACCTCCCGACCGTATTCCCTGGCTACGAAATCGAAAGCTGCCACAGCATCAAGATCTCGCGCGACGCGGACATCTACCTCGAAAACGAAAAGGACACGAACCTCATCGAAACAATACGCCGGAAAGTCAAGAAACGGACAACGGCCGATTTAAGCCGCTTCGTCTACGACAGCAGCATGCCGCCGGATTTTTTACGCTTCATCTGCGACGCTTTCGACATAAACGGCGAAGACCTCGTCATCGGGGGACGCTATCTTAACCTCCAAGACCTCAGCCGCCTCCCCAACCCCGCCGGCAAGCGTCTCGAACAGCAACTCCCGCAGCCGATGCGCATTCCGTTCCTCGACCGCACCGGATCTATGTTCCTGGCCGTCAGCCAACGAGACATCATGCTGCACTTCCCTTACCAGTCCTTCGACTACCTTATCCGCCTCCTCATGGAAGCCGCCTTCGACCCCGGCGTCGAGGAAATAAAGATAACACAGTACCGCGTGGCCGAAAATTCGGCGGTCATAAACTCCCTCGTCAGCGCGGCCGGCAATGGAAAGAAAGTGACGGTTTTCGTCGAACTCAAAGCCCGTTTTGACGAAGAAAACAATATGTCCACAGCCGAAATGATGAAGCAGGCCGGCATACGCATAATTTACAGCATACCAGGCCTCAAGGTACACGCCAAAGTAGCCGTCATCATCCGCCGGACGCCCAAAGGGGAACCCCCGCAGCCGAGCTTCGCCTACCTGAGCACCGGCAACTTTAACGAGAAAACGGCACGGACGTATTCCGACATGGCGCTCCTCACAGCCGATGCGGACTTTATCGAGGACATAAACCGTGTCTTCGCCGTCCTCGAAAACCACCTCGCCGCCCCCGTCTTCCGCCACCTACTCGTGGCCCGCTTCAATATGGTGCCCGAACTCAAGTCCATGATAGAGCGCGAAAGGGAACACGCCCGGCAAGGGCTCCCGTCGAAAATCATCCTCAAAATGAACGGCCTGCACGACCGCAACATGATCGACGAGCTCTACCGCGCGAGCGGAGACGGCGTCGAGACCGACCTCATCATACGCGGCATCTGCTGCCTCATCCCCGACGCGCCTTACAGCCGCAACATCCGCGTCACCAGAATCGTAGACACTTTCCTCGAGCACGCGCGCGTGTGGTACTTTTACAATAACGGCGAAGAGTCCCTCTACCTGAGTTCGGCCGACTGGATGCGCCGCAACCTCACACGCCGCATCGAGACAGCCTTCCCCATCCTCGACCCCGCCATCAAGCGCGAAATCATCCACGTCCTAACCCTGCAACTAAAGGACAACACAAAAGCATGCCTTCTCGACAAAAATCTCATCAACCGTCCCAAAAAAGACGACGCCCCCGACAAAATACGCGCCCAATCCGCCATCTACGACTATCTCCGCCAATAATCCGCCCCAAAAAACGTCCCCTGCCGCATTCCCACCCGTTGGGAAACCTCCCAAATCATCAAGCCGGATTTTCCCCCCTTCGGGAAAATCCCAAATAATTTAATTGAAGCTTTCCCGACTTTGGGAAAACCCCAAAAAAAATATTTGAAGCTTTCCCGAAGTCGGGAATCCTCCAAAAGTTTTCAATGGTTAAATCCCGTTAACAGGAAAGCTCCAATTTTTTCCGTTGGTTAATTCCGGTTAACGGGAAACCTCCAATTTTTTCCGGTGGTTAATTCCGGTTAACGGGGCGGCTCCAAATAATTCCGGTGGTTAATTCCGGTTAACGGGGCCGCTCCAAATCGTTCCGTTGGTTAATTCCGGTTAACGGGGCGGCTCCAAATCGTTCCGTTGGTTAAGTCCCGTTAACAGGGCCGCTCCAAACCGTCGCGTTGGTTAATTACAGTTAACCGGAAGGCTCCAAACCGTCGAATTGATTAATATATCTTAATGGGAAAGCCCCGCTTGGAATCGTTAACCGATCAGCTTGGAAGATACGAGGCCGTTCATGATGGCGTAGAAGGTCAGGCCGGAGATGGTCTTTATGCCGAGTTTTGCGGTGATGTTCTTGCGGTGTGTCAGGACCGTATTGAGACTGATGTTCAGTTTATCGGCAATGTCTTTGTTGGCGCATCCCTGGGCGATGAGTTTCAGCACGTCTTTTTCGCGCAGGGATAGTTCTTTGCCTCTTTCGCCCGCGTCGTTGCTTTCTCCGGCGGAGAAGAACTGTTGCAATTGTTCTATCATCGTCTCCTGCGATAATGTGACGCTGAGGTAGTTGTATCCGGAGGCCGAGGCGGGCGCCGGGGCTTTGTCCCGCGTGATGATCAGCGTCCTGGAGCGTCGTGGGATGAAGAAATCGGCGTTGAGCATAAAGGTGTCGGCTTTGGCGAAATAGTAATGGAACTCGTTTCCTTCCTTCGGGAAATCGTCGAATGAATCGAAGGCTGTAATCTCCACCGGCGGGAAATAATCCGTCAGCAGGCTTTGCAGACCGGCTCTTTGCAGTGTGTCGGACAGTATAATAGCTATTTGCTTGTTCCTTCGCATCAATCGGGAGTTATTGTACGCCGAGCTTTTCCATAGCTTCTACCATTGGCGTGAGGATGCGGAAACGGATGCGGTTGTGCTGCCTTATGTCCTTTTCCAGGCTGCTGATTGAGGAAACGACGGCGTAGCATAGGTTCAGGTTATAATCGCCCGACAAATGTTTCACGATTATCCGTTTCAAGTCTGCGAGCAGTTCCTCGATGGCGTCTTCGGAGTGTTTACCGGGGTGTAGCGAGAGCGGCCGGCTGTCTGTGCCGCTTATCCTGTCTTGCAACTTTTCACTCAGGGCCAGGCAGTAAGGAAACCATTCGCGGTCGTCTTTTTCGATACGTGCGACCAATTCGCTTTTGAAGGAGGAGAAGAATTTCCCTATCGGGGCAAGCGTTTGATTGCCGGAGGTATTCATTGAGATAAACGAAGTGAGATGGTGCTCGATATTGGGCAATTGGAAGCGCAGGTAGTAGTTATTTGTCTTCACTAAATAGTCTATGATCTGCGAGGTGTGGAAAGTTCGGAGTTTCTTTTCCGGGAAATATTCCTCGTTGAGGAAGGTATTGATCACGGCAAGGAGGAAGTCAGCGTCTAAGGAATGTTCGCCGCATATCTCACGCACCGATTTATCCCCCAGTCCGAGCCGTATACCGAAGCGATTAATTATAGGAATGAGCGAGGGATGTTCTTCCACCACCTCGCTCATCTGCATATCAGGATAAACTAAAGGCATCTTCAGGCATCCTCCCATTGTTTGCGCATCAGCTCTACGGCTGCGGGCACGAGGACGTTGCGGTCGCCCCGGCAGCCACATTCGAAGCTCACGTATTTATTGTACTCCAACATTTTCAGGGCTTTGAAGCCGGCTATGTAGTTGTCCGCTTCACCATCTTCGCCGGGCATACTGCGGCGTTTGCGGCTTGCTATGTGCACGTGCTGGAGGTATTCGCCGGCTGAGAGGAAGGCCCCCATGTCGCATGTTTCCTCCGATGTCATATGCCAGAAGTCGCCCATGCAGCGCACGCCCGGATTGTTGATGTCGCGGCAGAGGGAGGCTGCGTCGGCCACCTGGCGCAGGTAGAATGCTTCTCCGCGATTGAGCGGCTCGAAGATAACGGTGGTGTTGTGTACGGCGGCGAAGTTGCCCATTTCGGTGAACTGTTCGCAGAGGAAGTCGCGTGTTTCCTGCGTATGCGGGAGCGCCGGCTTCTGTCCGTTGAAGGCGGGTACTATTATCACGCCCACGGAGCCTAATTCGCCGGCGGCGGCGATGATTTCCTTCATAGAATCCATGCACTGCCGGCGGATGTCTTCGTCGGTAGAAAGTATAAAGCCGTCGAAACCTGCGCATATTGCGCTGATTTTGATATTGCGGCCGTTTAAGGCCCGCCGTATCTCTTCTACGTGTCCGGCAAGGCCTTTGCCTCCGGGTTCAAAGCCCGTCACGCCGATCTTCTCCATGAAGTCAAACTTTTCGTTCAGGCTTTCTCCGGGGGCAATGCCTTCCTGGAAGGAGATGTTGAGGGCTGCGGCGTTGGATTTCGCCTTTTCTTCCTTAGCCGGCTTGGGTGCGCATCCTGCGAGCGCGGAGCCGGAAACGGCCACAACTGTTGCGGTGGCCGTTTTTATAAATCCTCTTCTGTCAATTGTCATGGCTTAATTGTTATCAAGTGGTTTGCCGGGTACGGGAACGGTAAAGGGCTTCATATCCATCTTGGCCGTGAGGTCGACATCGACAGGCATATAGTCAAGCGCGGCGACAGTCATCTCATCCCATGTCGTCTTTCCGCCCGTATAGGCCGATTCGCGCCCCATGATGGCTGCCATATTAGCGACGGCCGTTTCGGAGGCCTGGTCGATGGTCTTTTCTCCGCGTATATGGTTTATCCAGTTTACATGTTCGAGCGTGTAGGGATCGGTCTGTTTGAAGTTCTGCTTTTCGGCTTCTTCGTCGAATTTCCATAGGGTAACGCCTGCGAGGTCTTTTATTTCCATCGTCTCGCTGTTCCATGAACCTTTTGCGCCCTGAATGAACTCGCTGACATTGCCGGCGCATCCGTTCATCTGGCGGCACATGCTGTGCAGATGGATGCCGTTTTCCATTTCAAAGTCGACGCTGAAGTTGTCGTACTGGTCGCCTGTGATACGGCGTTGGCGCGAGCCGAAGCCTGTTGCGCTGACGGGCCGCAATCCGGTGAACCAGGTGAACACGTCTATATTATGTACGTGCTGTTCGACGATATGATCTCCCGACAGCCATTTCCAGTTTACCCAGTCGCGTATCATCCATTCGCAATCGCTCCATCCCGGCCTGCGTTCGTTGAACCATAGCATGTTTTGATTCCAGTAGACTACGCCTCCGGTTATTTCGCCGATTAGTCCGTTCTGTATCTGTTTGTAGGATTCTACGTAGTTGCGTTGGTGGTGGCGTTGCGTGCCGGTTATGACGCAGAGGTTCTTGGCCGTAGCCTGTTTAGCCGTAGCCACGATGGTGCGGTAGCCTACGGGGTCGACGCAGATGGGCTTTTCGAGGAACGAATGCTTGTTCTTTTCCGTTGCATACTGGAAATGTATGGGGCGGAAGTTAGGCGGGGTGGCGATGATTACTACGTCTACGTCGCTGTCGATTACCTGCTTGTAGGCGTCAAGGCCTGTGAAGCGTTGGCTTTCGGGGATGTCGATGCCTTTTTCGTTTTTCAGCTTCGCGGCCAGGTCGTCTGCGCGGTCTTTAAAGGTGTCGCCGAGTACGGTTATCGTCACGCCGTTAGCTGCATTGAGGAAGTTGATTGCCGCACCCGAACCGCGACCGCCGCATCCGATAACGCCGGCTTTCAGCGGTCGCCCGTCGGTAGCCAGATCCACTAAATCGGGCACATAGTACGTGCCGGAGGCTTTAAGCGGTTTGGGGGCATTGCTGCTTCCGCCTCCGCTGCATGAAGTTAACGCTGTTGCGCCGCCTGTTCCCAAAGCGCCTAAGGCGCCTGCCATTGCTGAGCTTTTCAGGAAGGATCTTCTGTTAATACTGTTTTCTTGTTTCATGGTAATATTGTTTTAAAAATTAAGATTATCGTGTTACGATAGAAGAATCCGGCTCGCATACGACACGGAAGCCGATTCCGCGCATATCCGAGTACCACCAGATGCTTTTGGGCTGTTGGGGGTCTGTCTTGAGCCATGCTTCATGCCGGGTGTAATCGCGGGCCGCCGCACGCACATCGGCAGCGTCGGAGGCGTAGTTGCCTCCGCGTATTACCCATTCATCGCCTCCGGTCGCCAACGGGTCCGTCAGGTTTGTCCCCTTGCGGTAGGCTTCGGGATCGTATTTGTCGGCGCAGTATTCCATGACGTTGCCGAGCATATTTTTTAAGCCTAAGGGGTTGGGCTTCACTTCGGACGGTTCCTGTGTCCTGTTCCTGCTGTTTTTGGAGTATATGACGTAAGAGCTGATGCTGTCCGTTTTGGCGTCGATGAATTTGCGTATGAATCCGCGGTCGGAGAACTTGGCAGGGTCTCCGGCAAAGAAGTAAGGCGTCGTCGCTCCTCCACGCGCTGCATATTCCCATTCGGCTTCGGTGGGGAGGCGATATTTCCTTCCCGTCTTCTTAGAGAGCCATTGGCAGAACGTTTCGGCCGCGTAATGGGTCATTGTGATAGCCGGGCGGTCGCCCATGCCCCATCCCTGGTCGGGGAGGCCGAATGGCGGCGTCGGGCCGGAGATGGCGTCGACAGCGGGATTGCTATTGTTTGCATAGACGGTTTCGGGAGGCGTGCGTCCTTCGCTCATGGTGTTGGCGTAGAAGGCCCAGTATTGGTTCCAGGTCGTTTCTACTTCGGCCATGAAGAAGGGGCTGACGGCGACGGTGCGCACGGGAGCCTCGTCGGCTTTGTGGAAGGATTCCTTTTCCGGACTGCCCATCGTAAATTCGCCTCCCTGTATGGCTATCATGCGTATTGAGACGGCTGTTCCGGGTATCTGTTCCGTGTAAGCGGCGAAGGTTGCGACTTCGGCAGGGGTTTTGAAGAAGAGGCTTGTGTCGTTAGCGGCGCGGTTGGAGGCGTTAAGCCCCGGTATGCCCGTCATCTTTCCGTGCGTGTAGTTGGGATTATAATGTCCGGCGTCCAAGTGGCAACTGATGCACTGCAAGTCGAGTTTTTTTTCATTTTCTTCATAGTACAGGTGAGCGGTAATAGCGTCGTTGGTTATGCCTTCAGGGAAGAGGTTCTGGTGACATTCCTTGCATGATTCGTTCGGGATATAGGTTACGGCGTGTTCGAGTTCGGAGAGCCTGTCCCATTCAAAGTCGACGCTGTCTTTGGTCATCCATCCCCAGACATCCTTCAGTCCCAGCCGGGCCTTGGCCGTGTAGTGCGCCCAAGTGTTGTGCTGCGGAGGGAGGTGGCAATCCACGCAATGTACTTTCGTGCCGCTGTGGTTATTTACGTGTTTGGATAGCTTCCAACTATTCTCCACGTGCGGATGTACGTGGCACATCATACACGACTCGTCGGTTGAGAAATAAACTGATGTCATATACAGACCGGTTATCAAGGTCATGCCCAGAAGCACGCCGGCAAGCAGAAAGAGTATCCCCTTTCTACTTGGTTTGTTTCTTGCCGGCGCATAGCGTTTGGAACTTCTTCTCATCATGTCAGTCAATCCACTTTTGCCATTTCTGCTTATTGTTGTACCCTGATTCCACCATTGTTTCGATGAATTGCAACCCCCTCACGCCGTCGTGTACCGTTGGGAAGTCCAAAGCTTGCGGCGCGGGCTTTACGCCGTTTTTCGCGGCGCGCAGGGTGTCGGCGAAGTTGCGGTATATGTTAGCGAAGGATTCGATAAAGCCCTCCGGGTGCCCGCCTGGCGTCCGTGAGTTGTACTTGGAGAGGTTGCCTGAGAAGCTGTTGTTGCCTGTGCGTATGATTTCCTTCGGACGGTTTGTCCATTTCAGGTATAGAGTGTTGGGTTCTTCCTGGTTCCATTCGAGGCCGCCTTTTTCGCCGTATACGCGGATGCTGAGCCTGTTTTCTTCGCCGGCGGCGATCTGGGTGCAGGTCAGCGTTCCTACAACGCCTTTTTCGTAGTGCAAAAGGGCTGCGGCATCGTCGTCTATCGGCCTGCCGGGTGCGAAGGCTTTGAGGTCGGCGCACAGCTCGGTGACTTTAAGCCCGCTGATGTATTCGCTCAAGTGCCAGGCATGCGTCCCGATGTCGCCCACGCTGCCGGCTTTGCCCGAACGTTTGGGGTCGGTGCGCCATCCGGCATTGTTGCCTCCGAGTAGTTCGATGCGTTCGGAAAGCCATCCTTGCGAGTATTCGACGTATATGCGGCGGAGGTTGCCGAGTTCGCCGGCGGCGATCCTTTCCTTTGCTTCCTTGACGGCGGGATAGCCTGAGTAGACGTGCGTCAGAGCGAGGATAAGGCCCGTTTCTTCCACCTTCTTGCGGAGTTGCTTGGCTTCGTCTAAGGAGAATGTCATCGGTTTGTCCACCACGACGTGGAAACCTCTGTCGAGTGCCATCATAGCGGGTTCAAAATGCCATTTATTAGGCGTCACGATTGTCACGAAGTCCATACGTTCGCCTTCGGGAAGTTTCACTTCGTTTTCAAACATTTCGTGATAGTCCCTGTAAATCCTGCTTTCGGGAAGATAGTAAGAGCGTCCGGAACTCAGGGATATTTCAGGGTCTACGCTGAAGCATCCGCATACGAGTTCGATCTGATTGTCTACAAAGGCCGCGCTACGGTGAACGGCTCCTATGAAGCCGTCGCTTCCGCCACCTACCATGCCCATTCTGATTTTCCTGTTATTCAT
>JAIRZN010000115.1 GCA_031267205.1 Tannerellaceae bacterium
GCGTGAGGGATAGTAGCGGAAAGCCCGGAACGAGCGTAGCGAGCGAGGACTTGTAGCGGATAGCCCGACCCCGCTTGCGGGGGCACGCCCAAATTATTATTGTTGCGGTGGATTAAAAGTTTTTTACCTTTGGGTCGATATATTTTTAGAACCCTTTTAAATCAGGAATTATGGCAGTTAAGAAGAGAGGCTTGAAAAAGAATTTTGTTTTGGATACTAATGTGATCCTTCATGATTACAGGTGCATAGAGAACTTTCAGGAGAATGATATTTTCCTTCCTATTGTTGTGCTTGAGGAGCTGGATAGGTTTAAGCGCGGTAGCGAGCAGATTAATTATAATGCGCGCGAGTTTGTCCGGGAGCTTGATGCGTTGACGAGTAATGACCTGTTCCTTAAGGGGGCTTCGCTGGGGCAGGGGCTTGGTACGCTTTATGTTGTGACGGGCGACAGGTATCAGGAGAAGATTGCGCTTTCGTTTCCTGAGCGTACGGCGGATCATCGGATTTTGTCGTGCGCGATGAGTGTGTCGGAGAAGTATCCGTCGATGCGTACTATTCTTGTGACTAAGGATATTAATCTTAGGATGAAGGCTCGTTCGCTGGGTATTGCGGTTGAGGATTATATTACGGATAAGGTGGTTGATGTTGATGTGTTCGCCCGTGCGCAGGAGACGTATGAGGATATTGACGGCGGGATTATTGACAGGATGTATAATGCTCCGGATGGCGTTGATGCTGTGGAGCTTGGTATTAAGAATATTCTTAAGCCTAATGATTGTTTTATTTTGAAGAGCGAGCGCAATTCTATACTTGCGCGTTACAGTTCGGCGAGCGGCAGGGTCAGGAGGGTTGAGAAGGGTAACAATTATGGTATCCAGCCGCGTAATGCCGAGCAGTCGTTTGCTTTTGAGATGCTTAATGATGCGGATATTAAGCTTGTTGGCGTGACGGGCAAGGCGGGGACGGGTAAGACGTTGCTGGCTTTGGCTTCGGCGCTTAAGCAGGCGGATACGTATAAGCAGATTTTGCTGGCCCGTCCTATTGTGTCGCTTGCGAATAAGGATATTGGTTTCTTGCCCGGTGATGAGAAGCAGAAGATTGCTCCTTATATGCAGCCGCTTTTTGATAATTTGAATGTTATTAAGGCGCAGTTCCAGCAGAACAGTCCCGATGTGCGTAAGATTGACGAGTTGCAGAAGTGCGGGCGGCTTGTGGTCGAGGCTCTTGCTTTCATACGCGGGCGCAGCTTGTCGGAGACGTATTGTATTATTGACGAGGCCCAGAACCTTACGCCTCATGAGGTTAAGACTATTATCACCCGTGCGGGCGAGGGTACGAAGATGGTCTTTACGGGCGATTTGCAGCAGATAGATTCGCCTTACCTTGATTCGCAGAGTAATGGCTTGGCATATATGATTGATAAGATGAGGAGTCAGGAGTTGTTTGCCCACGTCAATTTGGTGAAGGGCGAGCGTAGCCGCTTGGCTGAGTTAGCGTCCAACCTTCTGTAAGCCTACCAGTCGGTCGTAGCGTGCGCCGAAGGGGCGGTAGTAGGCGAAGATGGCGTATTCGTTGGCTGTCTGGTAGTAGTCGCCTTCGGTCTGTGCCGTTTCGCCGCGTGTTTCGCCGTCGTGGAGGAAGATGTATTGGTAGTTGTAGTTACCTTGTTTGAGCAGGATGGCTTTTTCGTATGTTCCGGCATCGAAGTTGTAGGCCATCTTGCTTTTTTCGTCCAACACATTATTATATATGGCGCTTAGGAGGTAGACATCGCCGTTGTGGAGGTATTCGCTTTCGAGGGCGAAGTGTACGATGTCGTAGTCGGCCTCCGTATCAGGGTCGTCGCAGCGGCTGCAACGGATGAGGAAGCGTCCGTTCTGGTCTTCGTCATAGGAGTAAGCGCGGTGCGCGCGCGTCGGGTCGGTCAGCAAGGTAAGGTGGTAGAAGGGGTTGTGGAAACTGACCTTGTCGACGCCCATGCCGTTGTAGGCGTGGCTGAGGAACTCTATGCGGCGGTATTCGTTTCCTGCCTCGAAGATGAGCGCGCGGTTGCGGTCGTAAGACAGGCGTTTGTTGAGTATTGTTGTCGGCTTGACATCAGCGGCGGCATTGTCCCGTCGTCCGTTTTGGTAGACGAAGAGTTTGAGTTCCGTTTGCGGGTGTGTGACAGGCAGGTTGTTGCAGTCTATGAAGAAGTCCACCTGCTGGTGTTCGTTGTTGAAGTCCGTCAGTGTATTGCCTGTCACTTCGGCCGAGATGCGCAGCAAGGGTTCGAGTACGGAGAAGCAGGCGGTGAGGAGAATTTTGTCCGGTTCGTTTTCCCGATAGATGTTGACGGCGTAGTTGCCCGACAGTTTAAGCCTTAGCTCGTCGTTGGGCAGGAGCAGGCGATAGTTGGTATACTGGACGGATGTGGCGCTTGAGTTGGCGAAATCGTTTAGCGTCAATCCCTGGAAGCCGTCGAGGTATTCTACGGGCGATAGCTGCGAAGGCGTCCAGTCGGCATCGCAGTGTACGACGGAATATGCGAAGCGGTTGAAGTTGGTTTCCAAGGCGTCGAAGCTGATCTCGACCGCCTTCCCGTCGTCCAGCCCGATAACAGGGTCGGATAACGGTTCGCCCGCCACCGCCACTTTCAAGGTTTGTATTGCGTTACTGTGTATTCCCGTGAGCGAAGGCTGCGCTGCGAGGCATAGAGCGAATAAGCTGGTCGCCACCGTCAAGCATAGTTTCATATACCTGTTCATTTACTGTATCCTTTTTTAATTGTAGATTTATTTCTTTAATATTTCAGGCGCGGCCATCCAACCACAGAAATATTGTTTATTTTTGCGCTAAATTACGAAAAAACAATTTAGTTGTATCATGGCAAAAGTGATCAAGATCAAAAAAGGGTTGGACATTCATCTCAAAGGCAAGGCTTCAGGCGTGCTGCTGACAGGCAAGGATAGCGACACCTACGCTATCGTACCCGGCAGTTACGACGGTATAGTTCCCAAGGTCGTCGCCAAGGCAGGAGATAAGGTCAAGGCAGGTTCCGTCTTAATGACGGACAAGAATCGCCCTGAAATCAAATTCGTTTCGCCCGTCAGCGGCGAAGTAACAGCCGTCAATCGCGGGGAGAAGCGCAAGGTGCAGAGTATAGTGGTGAAGCCCGACGCTGTAATCGAGTACGAGGCCTTCGGGGAGAAGGAACTTTCGTCCTTAACGCCCGCTGAAATCAAGGAATCTATCCTGAATGCGGGGATGTGGCCCTTAATAAGGCAACGTCCGTACGACATTGTGGCGTCTACCGTCGATGAGCCGCGCGACATCTTTGTGTCGACAGTGTATTCAGCGCCTCTGGCGCCCGACTTTGGGTTTATAGTAAAGAACCGCGAGGCTGACTTCCAGGCCGGCCTCGACGCACTGTCCAAGCTCACCGCCGGCAAGGTGTACGTAGGCGTAAAGAAGGATTGCGGAGCGAGCTGGGAAGGCGTGGAGATCGTCGAGGTAGAAGGCCCCCACCCTGCCGGCAACGTGAGCGTGCTGATTAACCATACGAAGCCCGTCAACAAGGGCGAAACGGTGTGGACAATCAACCCCGACGACGTGATCGTTATCGGCCGCCTGTTTACTAAAGGCATTGCCGACTTCAGCCGCCTTGTCCTGCTCTCAGGCTCGGAGACGACCGAGAGGGGCTACATCAAAGCCATCGCCGGCTGCACTATCCGCAGCCTCGTCGACGGCAAATTGCTGGAAGGAAAGGAAGCTCTGCGCATCATCAGCGGAAATGTCCTGACCGGAAAGAAAGTGGGCAAGGACGACTACCTCTATGCATACGACAACCAGGTCACCGTCATACCCGAAGGCGACAATACGCACGAGTTCTTCGGCTGGGCGACTCCGGGCATGGGCAAGTTCAGCGTAAGCCGCACCTTCCTGAGCTGGCTGTCCGGTAAAAATAAAGAGTATGTGATAGACGCACGCATAAGAGGAGGAAAGCGCGCCATGATAATGTCAAACGAATACGACAAGGTCTTCCCGTTAGACATCTACCCTGAATTTCTGCTCAAGGCGATCATCGCTTTCGACATTGACAAGATGGAAAACCTCGGCATATACGAAGTAGCGCCCGAAGATTTCGCCCTTTGCGAGTTCGTAGATACGTCGAAGATAGAAATACAGAAGATAGTGCGCGACGGTTTGAACCTTCTGCATAAAGAAATGAATTAATAACACATAAAATAGATTACATTGAAAGCATTAAGGAAATATCTCGACAAGATTAAGCCCAACTTTGAGGAAGGGGGAAAGCTGTCAATGCTGCGCTCTTTCTTTGAAGGGATGGAAACCTTTCTGTTCGTTTCGAGCGAAACCTCGAAATCGGGCGTACACATACACGACAGCATCGACGCCAAGCGCACGATGACGGCTGTCATCATAGCCCTCGTTCCCGCCCTGCTTTTCGGCATGTATAATACCGGCTACCAGCATTACTTAGCAATCGGCGAGACGCCCGGCTTCCTGATGACGTTCGTCTACGGATTATTGGCCGTGCTGCCCATCATTGCCGTCTCATACATTGTAGGCTTGGGGATAGAGTTCACCGTCGCCCAGTGGAAGAAGGAGGAGATACAGGAAGGCTTCCTGGTTTCAGGCATACTTATCCCGTTGATTGTGCCGGTAGACACTCCGTTGTGGATGATTGCGGTGGCTACTGCCTTCGCCGTTATTTTTGCTAAAGAAGTATTCGGGGGGACGGGCTATAATATATTTAATGTGGCGTTAGTGACCCGCGCCTTCCTGTTCTTCGCCTATCCCTCGGCCATGTCGGGCGACAGTGTGTTTGTACGTACCGCCGGTACGTTCGGTATCGGAACAGGGACGGTTGTCGACGGCTATTCGGGGGCTACCCCGCTGGGACAAGTTAACGTTGCGGCAAACGACGCTATCGGCTCGTTTCAGGCGGTGGATATTCTGGGACACCCGCTCAGCACGTGGGATATGTTTATCGGACTCATTCCCGGCTCTATCGGCGAGACTTCGGTGGCTGCCATACTTATCGGAGCCGTCATACTGCTGTTTACCGGCGTCGCAAGCTGGAAGACCATGCTGTCCGTATTCGTAGGAGGCGCCTTCACGGCTGCCGTCTTCAATCTCGTCGGCTCTACGGTAGCGATGAGCATCACTCCCCTTGATCATTTGCTGCTTGGCGGTTTTGCCTTTGGCGCCGTCTTTATGGCGACCGATCCTGTGACTTCGGCCCGCACGGAAACAGGCAAGTATATCTTCGGATTCTTAGTCGGCGTCATGGCGATTGTCATACGCACTCTCAATCCGGGCTATCCCGAAGGCATGATGCTCGCTATCCTGCTGATGAATATCTTCGCTCCGCTGATAGACTATTACGTGGTGGAAAGCAACATAAAACGCCGCCTGAAAAGAGCGGTCACAAAATAATAATACCGGATTATGAACAGAGACAGTAATATATATACCATACTATACGCCTCCATAATGGTGGTGTTGGTGGCTGTTGTTTTGGCATTCACTTCGCAGTCGTTAAGGAGTTACCAGCAGGAGAACGAGGAAAACGACAAACGCCAGCAGATACTGCGGTCGATCAACGTGCAGGTTCCCGCCAACGAAGCGAAGGCTAAATACAACGAATTGATCAAAGACGCCTTTATAGTGAACGAACAGGGCGAAAGGATCGAAGGCGACGCTTTCGCCGCCGATGCAGCGAAGGCTTTCGAGCAACACGCCTATCCGGTCTTTATCGCACAGGCGGACGGACAGACTAAGTACATCATGACCTTATCCGGCTCCGGACTATGGGGGCCGCTGTGGGGATACATTTCCGTGAACGACGACCGTAACACTATCTACGGCGCAGACTTCAGTCATTCGGGTGAAACGCCGGGACTTGGAGCCGAGATCGTATTACCTTCCTTCAGCGGACAGTTTGCGGGCAAGCATTTGTTCGTGAACGGAGAATTTAAGTCGGTCGAAATCGTCAAGCCGGGTAAAAGCGTAGCCGGACAGGACTACGTCGACGGTATATCAGGAGGAACCATCACCAGCCAGGGCGTGAACAGGATGATATTCGACAGCCTCAGCGGGTACGTTCATTTTTTAACCTCGCAAAATCAGTAACAAGATGGGATTATCAACTAAAAATAAAGAAATACTGCTTGGCCCGCTGAGCAAGAACAACCCCGTCATCATACAGATGCTGGGAATCTGCTCCGCACTCGCCGTAACGTCCAAGCTGGAGCCATCCATAGTGATGGCCGTTTCGGTGACGGCAGTCGTAGCCTTCGCCAATGTCATTATATCGCTACTAAGGAACACAATCCCCGCACGCATACGCATCATCGTGCAATTAGTCGTAGTGGCGGCATTAGTAACTATCGTGAGCGAAGTGCTGAAAGCCTTTGCCTTCGACGTCAACAAACAGCTCTCCGTATTCGTGGGACTGATAATAACAAACTGCATCCTTATGGGCCGCCTCGAAGCCTTCGCCTTAGGCAACGGGCCCTGGGAATCCTTCCTCGACGGCCTCGGCAACGGCCTCGGATACGGAATCATACTCGTAATCATAGGATTCTTCCGCGAACTGCTGGGATCGGGTACGCTGCTCGGCTTCCAAGTGATACCGGACGTGTTCTACCAATGGGGCTACGTGAATAACGGACTGATGATACTGCCGCCAATGGCCCTTATCGTCGTCGCCGTCATTATATGGGTACACCGTTCGAGGAACAAAGACCTCCAGGAAAATTAATTACCAACCCCACTAAAACAACAATAATACACAATGGAAGAATTATTAAGCACATTCGTGCGGGCGGTCTTTGTCGACAACATGCTATTCGCATACTATCTGGGCATGTGCTCCTTCTTAGCCGTCTCCAAAAACGTGAAGACCGCCCTCGGACTGGGCGTAGCCGTAACGTTTATCCTCGTATGTACACTGCCCATCAATTATATGCTTGAAAACTACGTGCTCAAGGAAGGCGCGCTGGGATGGCTGGGAACCGCCTTCGCGGAAATAAACCTCAGCTTCCTCTCGCTGCTCATCTTCATAGCCGTCATCGCCTCCTTCACGCAATTAGTCGAAATGGTCATCGAACGTTTCGCACCGGCCCTGTACGCATCCCTGGGGATATTCCTGCCACTCATCGCCGTCAACTGCGCCATACTCGGCGGCTCGCTCTTCATGCAACAGAGGGCGTTCGAGAACGTAGGCGTCGTCACAGTCTACGGCTTAGGCTCCGGAATCGGCTGGCTGCTCGCCATCGTAGGCATGGCCGCCGTCCGCGAGAAATTAGCCTATTCAAATATCCCGAAACCTTTAAGAGGCCTCGGAATTTCGTTCATCATCACCGGCCTGATGGGTATAGGATTCATGTGCTTCTCCGGCCTGAAAATTTAGTATTAACGCATTTAACGAAATATACAGATGATTCTATTAATGTCAGGCGGACTTACCATCGCAACAGGAGCGATCGTCTTCTTGCTGATTACGCTAATATTAGTCGGCGCGCTGCTTTACGCTAAAGCGAAACTTATCCCTTCGGGTCAGGTAAACATGGTGGTTAACAACGAGAAAAAGTTCGACGTCCCACTGGGAGGAACCGTACTCGGAACGCTGCAAAGCAACGGCATCTTCCTATCCTCAGCCTGTGGCGGAAGCGGAAGCTGCGGACAATGCCGCTGCCAGATACCCGAAGGAGGCGGGAGCATACTGCCTACCGAAGCAGGATTCTTCTCCCGAAAACAAATAAAGGACAACTGGAGGCTGGGATGCCAGACAAAGGTCAAGGAAAACATCCGCATCATCGTCCCCGAATCAGTCTTCGGAGTGAAAGAATGGGAATGCACCGTAGTATCAAACCATAACGTAGCATCCTTCATCAAGGAATTTACCGTGAAACTCCCCGAAGGCGAGGTGATGAACTTCCAGCCGGGCAGCTACTCGCAAATCCTCGTCCCAAAATACAATATGTCATACGAAAACATCGACGTGGACGATCGCTTCAAAGACGAATGGGACAAGTTCAAGATGTGGGGCCTAGCCTGCCGCAACGACGAGGAAACGATACGCGCCTACTCAATGGCCAACTATCCCGCCGAAGGAAACATCATCACCCTGAACGTGCGCATAGCAACGCCGCCCTTCGACCGCGCCGCGGGGACATGGAAAGCGGGCGTCAAGCCGGGCATCGCCTCCTCCTATATCTTTACGCTCAAACCCGGCGACAAGGTGAAGATGTCAGGCCCATACGGGGACTTCCATATCCTCGATACACGGCGCGAAATGCTATACATCGGCGGCGGAGCAGGCATGGCTCCCCTCAGGGCGCATTTGCTGCACCTCTTTAATACGCTGAAAACGACCGACCGAACAGTCTCTTACTGGTACGGCGCACGCTCCAAGAACGAAATCTTCTACGAAGAAGACTTCCGCACAATAGAGGCCGAATACCCGAACTTCAAGTTCCACATCGCCCTCTCCGAGCCCCGCCCCGAAGACAATTGGAAGGGATACGTAGGCTTTATCCACAAAGTAATTCACGATAACTACCTCAAGGATCACGAAGCGCCCGAAGACATCGAATACTACATGTGCGGCCCCGGCCCGATGTCCGACGCCGTGAAAGGCATGTTAGACAACCTCGGCGTTCCCCCCGAAATGCTGATGTTCGACGACTTCGGAGCATAAGACACAAGAAACCAACAAA
>JAIRZN010000040.1 GCA_031267205.1 Tannerellaceae bacterium
ACCGTCCACTCGCTTGCAGGGCAAAACATGAGCGGCGCGGAGTTTATCGAAGCTTTCGGCCGGCCCCGCAATACGGGCTTCCTGACGGCAACCGACGGGGAAGAAAACGGCGTGAGGAACACCATTTTAGCCTCTATCCATGGCGACCAGGCGGTGATGAACGGCCAGAGCGTCCGCCTCAGGCTAACGGAGGCCATGCGTGTGGGAATGGAGATCATTCCCAAAGGCGCGTTGCTATCGGGAACGGCTAAGATTCAGGGAGAAAGGTTGTCGATAAGCGTCCGTTACCTTGAATACAGGGCTACAATCCAGCCCGTCGCCCTGACGGTGTACGATACCGACGGGCAAGAGGGCATCTTTATCCCTAACCTCCAGGAACTGAGCGCCGCCAAGGAGGTTATCGCCAACATGGGAACCTCCGCCGGAACAAGTTTCAACATCAATAGCGACGCCGGCGAGCAGCTTGTCGCCGACATGGGACGTAACCTGATACAGGGCGTTTCACAATTTACGGCAAAGAAACTCCGCGAAGTAAAAGTCCACCTTAAGGCCGGATACAAGGTATTCCTCCTTCCGAATTAAGACCGTGTAGCAATAAGTCTTTAGACTTATTGAAAAAGTCTTTAGACTTATTGAAAAAGTCTTTAGACTTATTAGAAAAGTCTTTAGACTTATTGGAAAAGTCTTTAGACTTATTGAAAAAGTCTTTAGACTTATTTGAAGGAAATCGAACAAATATTCACCATGCTCGTAATCCGGCAAATTAACTTACTTTTGTTCTCAAGAATTGGACAGGTAAATTATCGGAATTAAGAGGCAATATGGACACAGTTAGCATGGAATATCTTCCCAGCCATTGCCGGGGCGGGATAGGAAGGAGGGTCCGTAGCCGCGAGGCATCCGTTTATTCCGGTATACTTATCGTTCCCATAGCCGGTCGCATTTACTATTTTAACTACTAATACATATAAAATGAACAAATTGTATTTCTCATGTGCATTATCTGCACTCCTTTTGCTGTTAAGCGATTGTTCCTGCAAAAAGGAAAACATCCGGCTGGCTTTCATATCAGGGATGAATCCTGAGTTTAACTACGAGTTGTACGCCCCGCTCTTAGAATCGGAAAACATAGAGTGGAAAGCCTATACGAACGAAGAATCGCAGGAATTGTTCAAACCGGAGCATTCCGGCGAATATGATGTTATAGTTTTCTATGACATTTGCTTGGATGAATTTCCCGAAACCGGGAAGAAAGACCTCGTCGATGTGGTCAGCAAAGGTAAACCCGTATTCGTCCTGCACGACGGCCTGCTTACCTATAATGAATGGCCGGAATTTGCCAAGATCGCCGGCATGAAGTATTTCATGAGCTCGCAAGACGTAGACGGCGTGGAGTATGGCGTATCTTTTTATAAGCATAAGCAGGAGCTTCCCATAACGGTTGTCGACAAGCAACATTTCATAACGCAAGGCATGGATGAGACGTTCGCCTTCCACGATGAGATATACGACAGGCTGTGGAAATCGCCGGATATTCACCCGTTATGGACAACCACCCATCCGGAGAGCGAAAAGGTGGTTATGTATACCCATTCATACGGAAAGGCTAAGGTGGTCGGTATCGTAACAGGCCATGGCCCGGAGATATTTAACGACAAGAATTTCAAGCTTGCCTTCGAACGCTCTATCCATTGGTTGGTAAAATAAAATATTCCGTCAAGGCCAATGATTAAACTCCCCGGACTTATCCGCGAATCGAGGATATGCCGGGGATAATGCTGCGGTATATGCACAGGAGGATTTACATTCGGGGATTGGTGCAGGGCGTAGGCTTCAGGCCCTTTGTCTATCGCATCGCCATGGAGGAAGGCGTCCGTGGAGCGGTCGGGAATTATACCGGCGGCGTTGTCATTGACGCGGTCTTCCCTTCCGAAGGGGCGCTTGACCGTTTCTTACGGCGCGTTTGCGACGAGCGGCCGCCGGTGGCCTCGATAGACGGCGTCGAGGTCGGCCAGGGGCCCCAGGCGGCGGCTTACGACACTTTCGTCATCTCCCGCAGCAAGGATTGGGACGGTGATGTTACGCAGGTGGCGCCCGACATCGCCGTATGCCCGGAATGTTTGAACGATCGCCGCACACAGGCCCGGAGGATGGGCTATCCCTTTATCAACTGCACTCACTGCGGGCCGCGCTTCTCTATTGTGCGCGACCTGCCCTACGACCGGGGTCGGACGACGATGTCGGTCTTCGGCATGTGCGACGGCTGCCGCGAGGAGTACGAGACGGTATCCGACCGCCGCTTCCATGCCCAGCCTGTTGCGTGCAACGACTGCGGCCCCGCTTATTACGCCCTTTACCGTGGCGTGAGGATAAGCGACTACGGGGAGCTGCTCGGCCTTGCAGCCGGCCTGCTCGGTCAAGGCGAGGCGATAGCCCTCAAGGGCGTCGGCGGTTATCACCTGCTGTGCGACGCCCTCGACGGGAAGGCTACCGCCGCGCTGCGCGAGATCAAGGCGCGCGACACGAAGCCCTTCGCCGTCATGTTCCGCGACATGGAGACGTTACGCGCCTGGGCCGCCGTCAGCAAGGCGGAGGAAGCCTGCCTCGATTCATGGCGGCGTCCGATAGTGATAGTCAACCAGCTCCGCAGCCTTGCCCCGTCCGTTAATCCGGGCATGAAGACATTAGGCGTCATGCTGCCCTACATGCCTGTACACTACGATTTATTCCCGATGCTGGATACCCCCGCCCTTGTGGTGACGAGCGGCAATCGCGGCGATATGCCCGTAGCCGTTTCCGAGGAGGAGGCGGCAAGCCGGATAGCTAACGTCGCCCTCGTGGTGCATCACAACCGCGAGATACACAACCGCGTCGACGATTCTGTGGCGCAGGTATGCGGCACGCTACCCTGCCTCATCCGCCGTGCGCGCGGGTATGCGCCGGAGCCTTTGACGGCAGGCATGGATACGGACGGCGCCTTAGCCTTCGGGGCCGAAGAGGCCAATACCTTCGCCATAGGCAAGGGCGATACGATCCTGCAAAGCCAGCATATAGGCGACCTGAAGAACTGGGAGACCTTCGGCTTCTACACAGAGGCTATGGAGCGTTTCGCGAAGCTTTTCCGCTTCACGCCCCGGCTGCTTGCGTGCGACCTTCATCCCGACTACCTCTCTTCGCGTCACGCTGCGGACATGTCCGCCGCTACGGGCCTTCCGCTTGTGAGGGTGCAGCATCACCACGCCCACGCTGTGGCCTGCATGACGGAGTACGGGCTGCATCGCCCTGTGGCCGCTATCGTGATGGACGGCTCCGGTCTGGGCGACGACGGGCGTGTATGGGGCGGCGAGTTTATGCTTTGCGACAGGGCCTCGTACCGTCGCCTCTCGCATCTTGAGTACCTCCCCATGCCCGGAGGCGACAGAGCGGCGCTGGAGCCGTGGCGTATGGCGGCGGCCTGCCTTTATACGTGGGGATTACCGTTTCCCGCAGGCTTTACCGCGAGGGTCGGACGGGAACGTATCGAACGCCTCTGCCGTATGATGGAGCGCGACGTATGCACGCCGCTTACCTCGTCAGCCGGCCGCATATTCGACGCCGTGGCCTCGTTGCTTGGCCTGTGCGACACGTCTTCGCGCCGGGCCGAGGCGCCGGTATTGCTTGAGCAGGCCGCTGCGGGCGTCGAGCGGCCGTACGTATTGGATACGGAAGCGGAGGCGGTCTCGTTCCGTCCCGTTGTGGAAGCCATCCTTGAGGATATGGAGTGCGGGATGCCGGTCGGGTATATATCCGCCCGTTTCCATGCCACGATGGCGCACCTGATTGTCGACAAGGCCGTGTCGGTGATGGAGCGCGAAGGCGTCGGCGAGGTGGTAGTTTCCGGCGGATGCTTTCAGAATAAATACCTTACGGAGATGCTTCAGGAGATGTTCGCCTCAAGGTCGATACCATTGTACGTTCCCTCGCGAGCGCCGGCGAATGACGGGGGGATATCCGTCGGGCAGCTCTCTTCGGCAGTCAGTCGAACTCGTACAACTCGGATGGAGTAGAACGTTTGAGGGTAGTCAGCGTTACGTCCTTGCCCACCCTTATCCCTTCGTTGAAGAGGCGTATGTCGACGGTCTTGTATGCGAGTTCGGGGTGGTTGTTGTCGCGGCTGAGATGGCATAGCCATATGTTTTTAAGTCCCGGATGATAGTGTGTTGCCAGGAACTCGGCCGTTTCGCGGTTGCTCAGGTGGCCGGTAGGGCTGGAGACGCGCTCTTTGAGGAAGGCGGGGTATGTGCCCGACATCAGCATTTCCTCGTCGTAATTAGCTTCAATGATAAGATGGTTAGCCCGGCTCATGTAGTCGCTCACCGTGGCGGTGATATGTCCTACGTCGGTAGCGAAGGTAAAGGCGTGATCGCCGAACTTTATGTGGTAGCCGACGTTATCGGCGCTATCGTGCGGCACTTCAAAGGCAGTGATATGTAGATCGCGTATCATGAACGGTTTTTCCTTCTCTACGATCTTGCGTGCGGAGGGGTTGATGACCTCGCTCACGTATCGGCTGTCGGCTATGGCGTTGTGTACGGCCTCCGTTGCGTAGACGGGGATATTGTGTTTTTCGCTAAGGTAGCCGGCCGTTTTGACATGGTCGGTATGGTCGTGTGTGACAAGCAAGGCTATGATGCCGGCGAAGTCGATCATGTTTTCTTTCAGCGTCCTTTTGATGGTTCTTATACCGATGCCGGCGTCGATGAGTATTCCGTATCCGGGAACGCCTATGTAGTAGCAGTTGCCGCTGCTTCCGCTTGCTAAGCTCAGGAAATATAGTTTCATGCTTGATTTTATTTATCAGGGATGGTTATCTCTCCGATAAGCGAACAATTCATGTGTTCCTTAACTTCTTCCGGCGTAAGGCCCTGTCCGAAGAGGAACATCAGCTTGGTCACGGCGCTTTCCGTCGTACTGTCGTATCCGCTGACGACGCCGGCCTCCATGAGCTTCTGGCCCGTTTCGTACCTCAGCATCTCAACGCTTCCGCCCACGCACTGCGTTACGTTGACTATAACCAAACCCCGTCCGACGGCCTCCCTCAGCATACTGATGAACCATTCGTCCCTTGGGGCGTTACCGCTTCCGAATGTTTCCATGACTACGCCTTTGAGGCCGGGCGTAGCGAGTATGTTTTCTATAATCTGCGGCGATATACCGGGGAAGAGTTTCAGTATTGCGATATTACGGTCGAGCATGAGGTGCGTCTTCAACGGTTTGCGCAGTTCGGGATAGTATATCTGCGTAGTATCGTATTTTATCGTTACGCCCGCGTGCGCCAGGGGTGGGTAATTGTAGGAGCGGAAGGCGTTGAAGTTATCGGCGTTGATCTTCCGCGTGCGGTTGCCCCTAAGGAGGGTGTTTTCGAAGAAGATGCACACTTCGGGAGCTACCGGCAGGCCGTTTTCATGCGCGGCGGCTATCTCGATGGCCGTTATCAGGTTCTCCTTACCGTCCGTACGCAGCACGCCTATGGGCAATTGCGAGCCGGTGAAGATAACCGGCTTGCTGAGGTTCTCCAGCATGAAGCTGAGGGCTGAGGCTGTGTACGACATCGTGTCCGTACCGTGCAGTACGACGAAGCCGTCGTACAGGTGATAGTTGCCTGCGATTATTTCTACGATCTTCTGCCAGCCTTCAGGCCCCATTTCGGCCGAATCGGTCGGGGGATCGAACTGGTATGTCGAAACGGCGTATCCCAGCTTCTTCAACTCCGGCATATTATCTTTCAAATGTTGAAAATTGAATGATTCCAGGGCGCCTGTTTCCGGGTTTTCGATCATTCCGATCGTCCCTCCCGTATAGATCAACAGTATAGAGGCTTTTTCCTGTCTTGTGTTTGTATTTCCTGTCATAGGAGCGCAAACTTACATGAAATTCCGCTTAATTCAAAGCTCGCGCGGCAAAAAACGGATTCGCGCCTCATTTGCGGCGCGGCGGGGACGGCGGTTTGAGGACGGGTACGCTGATGTGGTATTTCACCGAAAGGATGCGGACTATGAATACGCTTATCGCCGCAAGGAACTGCGACAGGGTGGACGGTAGCGACAGCAGCGTGCAACCGTAATAGACAAATCCCCCGAAGACGCACGCCAGCGCGTATATGTCCTTGCGGAAAATCAGCGGCTCCTCGTTGATGAGTATGTCGCGAATCATGCCGCCGAAGGAGCCGGTGATGGTGCCCATAACGATAGCCATCCACATCGGGAAGCCGAACTCAAGCGTCTTCACCACCCCGACTATCACGAACAGGCCCAACCCTATGGCGTCGAATATAAAGACGGTATTATCAAGCCGTATCACATACTTGCGGAACGCAATTACGAACAGCAAGGCCAAGCCGGAGACGATCAAGTACGAAGGCTGCTCCATCCAGAAGGGCGTAGCGTTGAGCAATACGTCCCTGACCGTTCCGCCGCCTACGGCAGTCACGAAGCCTACCACATAGGCCCCAAACCAGTCGAACTCCTTGGCTGACGCCAGGCGGATGCCGCTTATTGCGAAGGCGAACGTGCCTGCATAGTCGCAAAACGATATAAAGTCTATCATGCCGTGTATATTATTGTAGGTTCTTACCGAGCATCCGGCGGGCGTCGGCCGTTGTTATGTTGCGCCGGCGGGCGTAGTCGAGGAGCTGTTCCTCGTCGATGGCTCCGATCATGAAGTAGGAGGCTTCGGGATGGGCTATGTAGAGGCCGCTGACGGATGAGGTGGGGAGCATGGCGCCGTTTTCGGTCAGGCTTATGCCTATTTCGCTAAAGCCGAGCAGGCGGTCGAGCGTCGCGTTGAGCGATTGGTCGGGCAACGACGGGTAGCCTATCGCCGGACGTATGCCTTTGTACTTTGCCTGCCATACTTCTTCCGTCGACAGGGCTTCGTTTGGGGCGTATCCCCATAGTTCGCGGCGCACCTTGAGGTGCAGGTACTCCGACGCAGCCTCTGCAAGGCGGTCGCAAAGGCTTTGCAGGAGCATCGCCGAGTATGTGTCGCCTTCGGAATCAAAGGCCGACATCAGGGCTTCGGTTTCCGCTCCGGCGGCGAGGGCGAATGCGCCTATGTAATCCGCGCGTCCTGCCTCAAGAGGGAGTAGGTAGTCGGCAAGCGACTTGTATACGTCTTCGTCCTTGCGCGTTTGCTGGCGCAGGGTGGGGAAGACGAGGCCGTTTGCGCTCAGGGCGATGTCGTCGCCCGAACTGTTGGCTTGGAAAAAGCCGTATACGGCCTTCGCATAGCCTATGCCCATCCCCTCAAGGCGGTCGAGCATAAGGATAGCGTCGTTGTATAGCTCGGCGGCCTCTTTTGCTTTGGAATGTTTCTCAGGGCCTGTCCCGTTTATGTCCGCATGGCCTCCGCTAAGCTTCCATGTTGTGAAGAAAAACTTCCAGTTGATATACGGGCGCAGCGTATCTACCGTGATTCGGGGTATGACGTGCACGCCTTCGCAGGCGGGCTTTACCGGATGGTAGGCGGCGAGGTCGACCTTTGCCGGATGTTTCCTCGCATACGTCAGGGGGACGAGGTCGGCGGGGCGTCGGCTTAGCGAGAGGCGCAGCTTTTCGTACTCCTCATTGAGTGTGTTTATGAAAGCGGCGCGCGTTTCGGCGCGCAGTAGCTTGGAGGCTACTATGGGCCCTTGCGATGCGTCTAAGACATGCACTACGGGATAGCTGTAATGGGGGGCGATCTTGACGGCCGTATGCAGTTTCGACGTCGTCGCGCCGCCTATCATGACGGGAATATCAAGCCCCGCCTTCTGCATTTCTTCCGTTACGCGCACCATCTCTTCGAGCGAAGGCGTAATAAGTCCCGACAGGCATACCAGATCGGGTTTTTCCTCTACGGCCGCGCGCACTATGACGTCCGCAGGCACCATTACGCCCAGGTCGATAACTTCGTAGTTGTTACAAGCCAGTACGATCGACACAATATTCTTTCCTATATCATGCACATCGCCTTTTACGGTCGCGAATATCACCTTGCCGGCCTTCGCGCTGCCTGTTGCCGTCTGCGCCGCTTCTATTGCGGGCTGAAGCAGCGACACGGCCTTCTTCATCGTGCGGGCTGTCTTGACTACCTGCGGAAGAAACATCTTCCCCTGCCCGAATAGCTCGCCTACCTTGTTCATACCGCTCATCAAAGGGCCGTCGATTATGGCCGTCGCACTCGCGTATGCGGTCAGGGCTTCGGCTATGTCTTGTTCGAGGAAGTCTGTTATTCCTTTGCGGAGGGCGTATTCGAGGCGTTCGGGTAGAGATGTTTCCCTCCAGGCTTCTATTCCGGCTATGCTTACGGCATTGTCGGGGTTCATATTTTGGGCGTAGGCTATGAGTTCGTCCGCTGCTTCGGGGCGGCGATAGAGGACGACGTCTTCGAGCAGCGTGCGCAGCTCCGGGTCGATGTCTTCGTATGTGACTACCGACGACGGGTTGACTATTCCCATGTCCATGCCTTTGCCGATTGCATGATACAGGAAGACGGCGTGCATGGCTTCGCGCAGTCGGTCGTTACCGCGGAAGGAGAAGGAGAGGTTGCTCACGCCGCCGCTCACCTTCGCGCCCGCGAGGTTATGTTTGATCCATTCGACGGCCATGATGAAGTCCCGGCCGTAGCGATTATGCTCGTCCATACCTGTGGCGATGGCCAGGACGTTAGGGTCGAAGATGATGTCGTTGGGATTTATGCCCGCCTTTTCCGTCAGCAGACGGTAGGCGCGCTCGCACACGGCCG
Source organism: Tannerellaceae bacterium (assembly GCA_031267205.1). Taxonomy (GTDB): domain Bacteria; phylum Bacteroidota; class Bacteroidia; order Bacteroidales; family Tannerellaceae; genus DFXE01. The sequence continues at coordinate 8,764 of JAIRZN010000040.1, forward strand.
TCTTGCGCTCGAAGGAGTCGGCCTGCCCGCTTTCGTCGAACGCCATTACCACTACGGCTGCGCCTAACTGCCTTATGCGTTTTGCGCGAGCTATGAAGAGGTCTTCGCCCTCCTTGAGGCTTATCGAATTGACTATGCTCTTGCCTTGCGTACACATCAGGGCCTGCTCGATGACTTCCCAACGGGAGGCGTCTATCATAATAGGTACGCGCGCGATGTCGGGCTCGGAGGCTATGAGGTTGAGGAATGTCGTCATTTCTTTCGCGGCGTCGAGCATACCGTCATCCATATTGATGTCGATAACCTGGGCGCCGTCGTCTACCTGCTTACGCGCTATGGCGAGGGCTTCCTCGTGCTTGCCTTCCTTGATGAGGCGGAGGAACTTGCGCGATCCGGCCACGTTGCACCGCTCGCCTATGTTGACGAAGTTATTTCCGGGCTTGACCACAAGCTCTTCTAATCCCGAAAGCCTCAGCGCAGCTTCGCGCACGGGCGGAATATGGGGCGCGGCGTCGCGGACGAGGGCGGCGTACTGCGCTATATGCGCCGGCGTCGTTCCGCAGCATCCGCCTACTATGTTCACAAGGCCCTCGTCGATAAAGGCCTTGATGTGTACAGCCATTGTCTGCGGCGTTTCGTCGTAGAGGCCGAAGCTGTCGGGCAATCCTGCATTGGGATAGGCGCTGATGAAGTAGGGCGCGACATTGGCAAGCTCCGCCAAGTAGGGCTTCATGTCGGCGGCTCCGAAGGAGCAGTTCAGACCGATGCTCGAGACGCCGGCGTGCTCGATGGATGCTAAGAAAGCAGGCAGCGTCTGGCCTGAAAAGGTACGTCCGCCCTGTCCCGAAAGCGTTACGGAGAGCATGACGGGCATATCTACGCCCCGCTTCGCCATTACGTCCGAAGCCGCTTCGAGCGCGGCCTTTGCGTTAAGCGTGTCGAAGACTGTTTCTATAAGTATTATATCCACCCCTCCCTCGATGAGGGCGTCGATCTGGGTCGCGTAGGCTGAAAAAAGGTCGCTGTAAGTGACCGAGCGGAAGGCGGGGTCGGAAACGTCGGGACTCATCGAGGCCGTCTTGTTGGTCGGGCCTACCGAACCTGCGATGTAGACTGTGCGCCCTTTGCTGCCGTCCGCGCCCTTTGCTGCGGCGTCGGCTACGCTACGCGCTATGCCTGCGGCGGCGAGGTTCATCTCGCGGACGTGGGCCTCCATACCGTAATCGGCCATCGAGACGGCGTTAGCGCTGAATGTGTTGGTCGAAAATATATCTACGCCCGCGTCGACGTAAGCGCGGTGTATCGCCATGAGTACGTCGGGGCGCGTGATGGATAGCAGGTCGTTATTCCCCGCCTGGTCGATGGGCGCAGATGCGAAGCGTTCGCCCCTGTAATCCTTTTCCGAAAGCTTATAGGTCTGTATCAAGCTCCCCAGCGCGCCGTCGAGGATAAGTATGCGCTCGCGGAGGAGCCGTTCGAATGTATTTCTGTTCATATATTTCAGTATTAAATGTAACGGGCGGATAATTGGCCGTATAAACGGCGTAGCCATACCACCGCGGCGGCGAAGGCGAGGCGCGTAAGGAGTATCCACAGGGCGGGGATACCGATGGCGACAAAGATAAGCGTGTCTTCGAGCATCGAATGGTTGACGGCGAGGTGATAGTTGAGCAGGTTGCCGGCGGCGGGCGTGAGTTTGCCCTCGCGCACCTGTTCGACCATTATGGCTCCGCCGTAGGCAAGGCCTACGATATTGCCTACAAACCACAGGAAGGCCGTCTCGCGGGGCAGTCCCATCACTTTCATCAAGGGGGCGAAGAGGGCGGATATGCCTGTCATAAGGCGGAACTCGTCGAGGACATAATGCAGTATCATCAGCAGCGTAACTATGACCAGGATAGTTCCTACGATGCGCAGCGATCCGCCGAGCCAGTCCAAAAGGACGCCGCCAAAGCTTTCGTCCGCGCCTGCAAGGCCCGCCGCCGAGCCGACGACGCTCCACCCTTCGTGAGGCATCACGAAATTAAGCGTCAGGGCTATGACGAAGCTCATGACGAGGCGCAGGACGGTCATTTCCCAGAAGCCCGAACCTGTTTTGGCCTGTACCGAAGATTCGATGATGAGGCTGTGCGACACAAGGCACATCAAAGCGAGTATCGTGGCCTCGCGCCCTCCGAGGCTCATGGTTGAAATGAGCGCTATCGGTGCATAAAGCGGGCAGAAGACGCTCGTGATAAAGACGATCGCCGTCTCGCCGGGCAGTCCGATCAGCGCAAAAAGCGGTCCGAACCATTCCGCAACGTATGCCAGCAGTCCGAAGTATCGCAGCAGCTCGACGCCGAGCGATACGGGCAGTATGATTTTGAGCAGCCAGAGGCAAGTAGCGGCTGATTTGGGCAGGGCGCGGCGTATGCAGCCGAGGATACGTTGTGGTGCGTCGCCGGTTTTCATTTTTTGAAGGCGCGGTCTATGTCGCGCTTATCGTCGCGATCGCGTATGGAGTTGCGCTTGTCGTATTCCTTTTTCCCCTTGGCTACGGCTACGACGAGCTTGGCGAGGCCGCGTTCGTTGATGAAGAGGCGGGTGGGGACGACTGTGAATCCGCCGTTGCGGAGGGCGGCGTTTATCTTCTTAATTTCCTTTTTGTTGAGCAGGAGCTTGCGGTCGCGGCGTGCGTCGTGGTTGTTGTACGTCCCGTAGAAGTATTCGGCGATATGCATATTCTTCACCCACAGCCCGTCGCCCTGCGCGATGCAATAAGTATCGACCAAGCTCGCCTTGCCCAGGCGCAGGGACTTGATCTCCGTGCCTGTAAGAACCAGGCCGGCGACGAAGGTATCGAGCAGCTCGTAGTCGAAGGTTGCCCGTTTATTTTTTATCAGGACGTTAGCCTGCATTTTTTCTTTCATCGGGATAATTTTAGATGCGCAGTCCGGGCATCAGCATGAAAAGGACGCGGTTGATCAGTTCGGGCATAAGGACGATAAGCAGGGTGATGCACAACGTGAACTTAAGTCTCGCCGTTTCACCTATATTAAGGTATGTTCCGGCTCCTTCCCACACAATATACACGGTGGCGATGAAGAGGAGGAAGACGCGCATTATGAAAAATTGCGACAGCGGTATGATCTGAAGGAAGGACAGCACGATGTTTATGCTGTAAACGGCTACGGAGGAGTAGCCTACAAAGCGGCGGCAGAGCGCCGGATTGTCCTCGAAGCGTATAAACCTCTTCCACAGTTCGGCAAGCAGCATGGCGGACAGGAAGAAGCCGCCGAGCGAGGACAACAGGGCTTTGATGGACATCTTGAGCGCGATTTCTATGCTGAAAGGCGTTTCGGCAAAGAAGACGCCTAAGAACGCCGCCGCCGCCACCATCCCGTTAAGCGGATATACGAACTTGACAAGGAAGCCGTCGCCGCCATCCGTGTCCGCGCATAGCTTTTGCCAGGCCTGACGCGGCTTTGCGACAAGTCCTGCGACCTGTATGAATAGTTCCTTATACATTTTGTGAGTTAATGTTTACGGAGCAAAAATACGAAAAAATACACTTCTCCCCTCATCCCTCCGATAATTTACCCCCCGTCCCCCGACGGGAACCCGCGCAGCGCATATTCTCCCCTCAAAACGCCGCCTCCGGGCATGAACACCCGGTATGTTTCCCCCAAAAAAGCATTTTCAAGCCAATGTAACGGTTACATTTCCCCCAACGAACCTTTTTCGAGCCAATGTAACGGTTACATTTACCCCAACGAACCTTTTTCAAGGAAATGTAACGGTTACATTTCCCCGAACGAACCTTTTTCAAGGAAATGTAATGACTACATTCGAAACTCGGTTTCATTTTGCGAAAAATGTAATCGTTACATTTCGCCTGCCGTTTCATTTTGCGAAAAATGTAATCGTTACATTTCACCTGCCGTTTCATTTTCAGACAAATGTAATCGTTACATCGCCCTAACCGTTTCGTTTTGCGAAAAACATAGCCGTTACATTGGCCCGGAAATTGTTTTCCCGGAGGGGAATATTCGATACATTGGTCAGGGAATTGTTTTCCCGCAGGGGAATATCCGATACATTGGTCATGGAATGGTTTTCCCGAAGGGGAATATCCATTGCAATAGGGTGGGGAGGCTGCGGATTATCGGCAGATGTCTTGTACTACCAGGCCGGCGAGTGTGAAGACGACAGGCACACCCTGTATGTTTCCTCCAAAAAAGTATTTTCAAGCCGGCACACCCTGTGTGTTTCCCCCAAAAAAGTATTTTCAAGCCGGCACACACAGTGTGTTTCCCCCAAAAAAGTATTTTCAAGCAAGCATACTCAGTGTGTTTGCTCCAAAAAAGTATTTTGAAGGCAGCACATACAGTGAGTTTCCCCCAAAAAAGTATTTTCAAGCAAGCACACACAGTGAGTTTCCCCCAAAAAGCCTTTTTCAAGGAAAAACACTAACTGATTTCGCAACACCGTTTCATTTTGCGCAAAACTCATAGAGTGAGTTTTGCTCGCAGTTTCATTTTCAGAAAAACAAATAGAGTGAGTTTTGCCCGCCGTTCCGTTTTCAGAAAAACTCACTCTATGTGCTTCCTTGAAAAGGTTTCATCCAAGAAAACTCACTCAGTGTGCTTCCTTAAAATGAAACCGTTGTATTAAAAACAGTCACTGTGTTACCCCCGCCGTTTCGTTTTGCGAAAAACATATACGTTGCATCGGTCAGGGAATGGTTTTCCCGAAGGGGAATATTCGTTGCAATAGGGTGGGGGAGGTTGCGGGTTATCGGCAGATGTCTTGTACTACCAGGCCGGCGAGTGTGAAGCCGAAGATTGCTGTGGTGTGCGCTATCGTGCCGTTTATGCGGGCTTTGAGCGTGCACCATTCGTGGTTGACGAGGGCGGGGTCGCCGGGGCCTGTCCCGGATTTCGGGCACAGGCAGGCGGGCGTGCCGCAGGATGTGTTATGGCCTTTGTTCTCAAGCCTCTCTTCGCTGTATACGCATAGGAATTTACGGGCAGGGAACTCCGTTTTCCTGAACTTACGCCTCAGGGCAGCAGCCAAGGGGCAGCCCTTGACCTTCCAAAACTCCGTAGTTTTGATCATCGACGCATCCATCTTCAGGGCCGCGCCCATGGAGGAGACAAAAACCGCCGTCGTGCGTGTAGCGGCGAGGATCAGTTGAGCCTTATTTTCGAGGCTGTCGATAGCGTCGATGATGTAATCGTAATCATTGAGGCCGAAGGAGTCGCACGTCTCGCGCGAGAAGATCGCCTGCACCGCTTTGACATCCGCCTGCGGGTTTATCGAGAGCAAACGCTCGCGGAGGGCCTCGACCTTGACCTGTCCCACGGTGCAGGCCGTTGCCATGAGCTGACGGTTGATGTTAGTCACGCATATCCGGTCGGAATCCACGATAGTGATACTGTTGACGCCGGAGCGCGCCAAACTTTCGGCGCACCAACTGCCTACGCCACCAACGCCGAAGATAATCACGCGCGCTGCGGCGAGGCGGTTCATGCCCTCCGCGCCCACGAGCAGCTCTGTCCTTTGGAAGAGTCCCCTCCTTAATCCCCTGTTTGATATAGCCATGCCGCAAAGGTAAGTAAATACAATTTATTCGCGGCCGGGGTAAGTAATAAGCCAGGTAGAATACGTATATTTGCCGGACAAATCAAAATACACGATACATGAAATTTGCACTTATCGGATACGGCAAGATGGGACAGTCCATCGAACGGATAGCGCTTGAGCGCGGTCATAGCATAGTATCTGTCATAGACATTGGCGACGAGGCGGAGTTTACGTCCCAAGCCTTCCGCAGCGCCGATGTGGCGATAGAGTTTACGACACCTTCGGCGGCGGTGGACAATTACAAGCGTGCGTTCGCAGCAGGCTTGCCTGTCGTATCCGGCACGACGGGATGGCTGGAAGATATCGACGAAGTACGCCGCCTGTGCGACGAAGGCGGGCATACATTCTTCTACGCCTCCAACTTTTCGCTGGGGGTAAATATCTTTTTCGACCTCAACCGCTACCTCTCCGGGAAGATGAACCGCTTTCCCGAATACGACGTAAGCGTGACCGAGCTGCATCACAAGCATAAGAAAGACGCCCCAAGCGGGACGGCTATCACGCTGGCGGAACAGATAATAGAAAACGTCGACCGCAAGCTCAGGTGGACGTTAGAGGAAGAAGCGACCGAGCCTACCGACCTCGGCGTATGGGTTATGCGCGAAGGCGAGGTTCCCGGCACGCATGAAGTCGAATACGAATCCCCGGAAGACACGATTACTATAAGCCACAGCGCCAAAAGCCGTCACGGATTCGCCCTCGGCGCAGTGAAGGCAGCCGAGTTCACGGTCGGGCGGCGCGGTTTCCTGGGAATGAAAGATATGTTGGAACTCTGATTTATGATACGTAACAATGAACATCATGAAAAATATTTCAAAAAGACAATGGGTTAAATTCGCTATCGCATCCGCGCTGTATATATCCTTCGCCATATGGATGCGTAACCTGTGGCTCCTGGCCGGATTGATCGTATTGGCGGATATATTCCTTACGAAATACATTCCCTGGGGAGCGTGGAAGAGAACCAAGAACTCATCCTTACGCACCACCTTGGACTGGGTCGAAGACATTGTGTTCGCCCTGATCGCCGTCTACTTTATCAACCTATTCTTCTTCCAGAACTACCAGATACCAAGCTCCTCGCTCGAAAAGTCGTTGCTTGTGGGCGACTACCTGTTCGTCAGCAAGCTAAGCTACGGGCCGCGCGTGCCTAATACGCCCATCTCCTTCCCCTTAGTACAGAATACGCTACCCCTGATAAACACTAATTCGTACATAGAATGGCCGCGCTGGGGTTACAAAAGGGTAGCGGGGCTGGGCAAAGTAAAGCGCAACGACATCGTCGTCTTCAATTTCCCTGCGGGAGATACGATAGCGCTACGCCAGCAGAACCCCGATTACTATACGCTCGTGTCTACGTTTGGCCGGGAGTACATACATTTGAACCGCGAACAGTTCGGGCCTGTCATGTATCGCCCGGTAGATAAGCGCGAATGCTATGTAAAACGGTGCATCGGTATGCCCGGCGACACTCTGTCGGTGCGCAACAACCAAGTCTACATCAACGGCGACCCTGCGGAGAACCCCGAAAACATGCAGCACAACTATTACGTCGAGACCGACGGCTCGCCGCTGACCGAAGAACAGTTCCGCCTGCTTGACATAAGCCGTGAAGACCGCTCGCTGGCCAATCCCGAACTGTACGCATACCTCGGCTTCCCCTCCGACGCCGCCCGCGTGTATCACTTCCCGCTTACGCAGAAGTCCCTGCGTATAATCGAGAAGCTGCCAATCGTTAAGAAGGTCGTAATCGAGCCCGACATTAACGGAGGAACGACATATCCGGTCGACTACAATACCGGTTGGACGCGCGACAACTACGGCCCCCTCTGGATACCCTCAAAGGGTGCTACAATACCCTTAACCACAGAGAACATCGCCCTCTACCGCCGCTGCATACGCAATTACGAAAACAATACGCTCGAAGAACAGGACGGCCGCATATACGTCAACGGCCGGGAAACGACAACCTATACCTTCCGCTACGACTACTACTTCATGATGGGCGATAACCGGCATAACAGCGCCGATAGCCGTTCGTGGGGATTCGTGCCGGAGGATCATATCGTAGGCAAACCCATACTCGTATGGCTCTCGTTGGACAAAGACCGCAAGTTGTTCGACGGCGGAATACGCTGGAAGCGCCTGTTCCATATGGTGCATAAGTAAGAACGGCATGAGTGCGAACCGCCATATTCAGTGGATGAAGACGGTTGCGCTGTGCGTGGCCGTTTTGCTTGCAGTAGTATGCGTGCGCAAGTACTGCGCAGGGTCGTACCGCATATCCACTTCTTCTATGGAGAACACGTTGCACGAAGGCGATTATGTTTTGGTGAACAAAATGCATAAGGATAACCTGCGGCGCAACGAGGTTATCCTCTTTTTCAGTCCCCTGATAAAAGACAGTTATAACGCCCCCCTGATGGTAAGCCGTTGCATAGCCATGCCCGGCGACACGATACAGGTGAGCGATGCCGGGTATCGCATCAACGGCTTGCTATACCCGCGCTCGCCCAATGCATTGTCGTCGTATGTTGTTGAGGCAGGCGCAAGGAACGAGTTCGGCGATGTTTTACGTAAGCTGAATATTCCCCTGCGCGACGTGAAGGAAACATCTTCGGACATCACGGTGAGCCTCTCCTTTTTCGAAGAATACCGCATACGCGAGGAACTTGCCGAGCCGGCGAACAGACGGTTCAACAGGGAGGAGACAGGCGACTACCGCCTCATCGTGCCGCGTAAGGGAGAGATTTACCGCTTAGACGAGTCCTCCGTCACGGCATGTCGTGAAGCCATACGCGCGGAGTCGGGCGGGAAGGCTGAGTTCCGCAACCGCAAGCTATTCTTAGACGGGAAGGAGACGAATAAGTTCCGCTTCAGGCAAGACTACTACTGGGCGCTGTCGGATAACATAAACGAGGCGATAGATTCGCGCCGCGTGGGGTTTATTCCCGCCGGCAACATCATCGGCAACGTCTGGTTCTGCTGGTATAGCAAGGACAGGGAGCGCGCCTTCAAAAGGATATACTGATGTCGCCTGCGTATCTCTCCTGCGCCTATCTTGCGCCCGTGCAGTACTATTGCAAGCTCTTCCATCATGCCGCCGTTTGCATCGAAGCATACGAGAACTATCCCAAACAAACCTATCGTAACCGCTGTGTAATCGCAGGCGCGAACGGCCCGATCACTCTTTCGATACCGGTAGAGAAGACGGACGCCCCGAAATGCCTCACCCGCGACATACGCATATCCGAGCACGGCAACTGGCGCCATCTGCATTGGAATGCAATCGTGTCGTCTTACAACACAAGCCCTTTTTTCGAGTATTACGCCGACGACTTCATCCCCTTTTACGAACGCGGGAGCTATCGCTTCCTCTTTGACTTCGACGAAGACCTGCGCCGGCTTGTCTGCCGCCTGTTGGATATGGAGACGGAGGCGAGTTATACGGCGTCATATATATATAATGTGTCGAACGACTTCCGCGAGGGCATACGCCCCAGGCATCCGGCGGAGGATAGGTCGTTCGCGGCCTGTCCGTACTACCAAGTATTCGCCCAAAAGCTCGGTTTCATACCTAACCTCAGCATCGTCGACCTCCTCTTTAATATGGGGCCCGAAAGTGTGTGCGTACTGAGGGACGGATTGGCGTCCGACGACTAATAATTGTATATTTGCAACTCAAAAAGTAATAGAATTGCGATGAAATATAAGTTATTAGTCTTAGACGTAGACGGCACCTTGCTCAATAACAGTAAAGATATAACCCCCTCGACGCTGACGGCCTTGCTGAAGGTGCAACAGATGGGCGCACGTATAGTGCTTGCCTCCGGACGCTCCACGCATGGGCTTCGACCGGTTGCCAATGCGTTGGAAATGGATAAGTACGGAGGCTTCATCCTCTCTTATAACGGCGGGCAAATATTCAACATGCAGACCGGCGAGCTGCTCTTTGAGCGCCGCATGAATCCCGAAGACATCCCCTACATCGAGAGGCAGGCGAACAGCCGCAACTTCACCATCCTGACCTATCATCAGGACGCCATCATCACCAACTGCGCCGCCAACCTGCATGTGCGGGAGGAGGCTGAGAGGAACAATATGCGTATCGTGGAAGCGAGGGACTTCGCGCAGGCGGTTACTTTCTCCCCCTGCAAGTGTATGCTGGTAAGCGACGACGCAGAGGCGCTCGCCGAACTGCTCGCCAAGCTGAAGAAGCGGCTCATCGGCTCGCTCGACGTCTTCCGCTCGGAGCCTTACTTCATAGAGGTCGTCCCCCCGCAGATTAACAAGGCCGATACGCTGGGCGTGCTGATGGAAAACCTCCAGGTCGGCTCTGAAGCGGTAATAGCCATAGGCGACGGCGTCTGCGACATAGGTATGATTCAGATGGCCGGCCTCGGCATCGCCATGGAGAACGCCGACGAGACGGTAAAGAGGTGCGCCGATTATACCACCGCATCGAACGACGACGACGGCGTGGCCAAGGCCGTCGAGGAGCATATAATCGCCAAGATACGCCCGGCCGACGTGCCGCTGGAGGAGATGAACATACGCGCGCGCCATGCCCTCATGGGCAATTTGGGCATTCAGTATACCTACGCCTCGGAAGACCGCGTGGAGGCGACCATGCCTGTGGACGAACGCACGCGCCAACCGTTCGGCATACTGCACGGCGGGGCCACGCTCGCGCTTGCCGAAACTGTGGCAGGGCTTGGTTCTATGATACTTTGCCGCCCGGACGAGATTATAGTCGGGATGCAGATAAGCGGCAACCATGTCTCTTCCGCCCGCGAGGGGGATACGGTGCGCGCCGTAGGTACGATCATTCACAAGGGCCGGTCGTCGCACGTATGGAACGTGGACGTGTTTACTTCGACCGACAAATTAGTGTCATCCGTCCGCGTAGTTAACAGCGTGCTTAAGAAGAGATGATGCGGAACCTCCCCGACATACTTGATTCGTGTATAAATAAGGAACTCGACTTCGCCGCCTGCCGCGTTCCGGGTAGCGACCTTGTGCGCTTTGTATCGCAGGGCGAAGGTTCGCCGGAGGTATTGCGCAGCATAAGGGATCTGAACGGGAAGAGGGGTTTCGCTATCGCTCCGTTCCGCATAACCGAGGCCTGCCCGGCCGTGCTCATACGCCCGGACAGGGAGGAACTCATCCCTTTCGGGGGAGGATCGGACATGACGGATGTCGGCGACTATGATGGCAGGCCTGTCGACGGACAGTATGCGGAGCGTTTTGAGGCCTTCATGAAGCCGGTGCGCGAGAGGCGTTTCAAAAAGTTGGTTCTCTCGCGAAAGATGACTATCGGGCGGGACGAGAGCTTCTCGCCGGGGGAAGCATTCCGGGCGGCATGCGGCAAATATGAGCGGTCGTATGTCTATATCTTCAATACTAAGGCTACCGGATGCTGGATGGGATGTACGCCGGAGATACTCCTGTCGGGCGAAGGCGACGAGTGGGAGACTGTGGCCCTTGCCGGAACGCGGAGGGCTGTCGCGGAGTCTTCAAATATTGTCTGGGACGATAAAAACCTCATCGAACAGATGCTTGTAGCGCATTATATACGCTCGCAGCTTGCTTCCTTAGGCATCAATGCCGATGAGAACGGGCCGTATACGGTCAGGGCGGGAGGAGTAGCGCATCTGAAGACCAACTTCCGCTTCCGTTTGCCCGAAATATGCCGCTTGGGAGACCTGCTCGAACTGCTGCATCCTACGCCTGCCGTAGCGGGCCTTCCGAAGGAGGAAGCGGTAAGGTTCATACACGCAAACGAAGGCTACGACCGGAAGTATTATTCGGGGTTTGCAGGGTGGATCGACCCCGACGGGAGGAGCGACTTGTATGTAAACCTGCGCTGCATGAATATCCGCGCCGATTCGCTCGCCTTGTATGCCGGCGGCGGGCTTCTCCCTTCCTCCGTATTGGAAGATGAATGGAGGGAGACGGAAGACAAGCTGCAAACTATACTATCTGTTACAATTAAACCTCACTAAAAATATGTACTCAAGAAAGAAGAATATCCAGCAACTCGTAGGCCTGCTCAAGGCCCATAGAGTGTCGCAAGTCGTAGTATCGCCGGGATCGCGCAACCTGCCTATTGTACAATCGCTCGCCGGCGACGGCTTTTTTACCTGCCATACGGTGGTTGACGAACGAAGCGCAGGCTTTTTCGCTATCGGCATTGCGCAATACAGGCGCGAAACGGTAGCCGTCTGCTGCACCTCTGGGACGGCCGTGCTTAACTATGCCCCCGCTGTGGCGGAGGCTTTCTATCAGCAGGTACCGTTGGTTGTCATTACGGCCGACCGCCCTGCATCCCTTATAGGACAGATGACGGGGCAGACCTTGCCGCAGCAGGGCGTCTTCGGCGCATTGGTAAAGGGGAGCTTCAATTTGCCCGATGTAGTGTCGGAGGACGACGAGCGGTATTGCAACCGCCTCGTCAACGAGGCCCTGCTCGAAACCTGCCACCGCGGACACGGGCCGGTGCACATCAACGTGCCTGTTTCGGAGCCTCTGTACGAATACTCCGGCGATCCGTTGCCGGCGGTAAGGGCGATACGCCGCGCGCCTTTACGCACCGTCATCACGGAGGAGTACGGCGCACGGTTCCTTAGCTACAAAAAGGTGATGCTCATCCTCGGTCAGTCCGCAGGATACAACACAGCCGGTCCGGTCATGAGGCTGACGAGGGCGCACGACTGCGTCGTACTGGCCGAGCACCTTTGCGGAGCCTCACGCATGGGCTGCGTCGGCAATTTCGACGTCATGATGGCCGGTATTCCCCGCGAAAGCCTGCCGTCCTACGCTCCCGAACTGTTGATTACGACAGGCGGGCACATCGTGTCGAAGCTTATCAAACAATTCCTTATCGAATATCCTCCGTTGGAGCACTGGCATGCGTCGCCTTCGGGTAAAGTAGTCGATACTTACCAATGCTTAACCGATATTATCGAGTCGGACGGCGCAGGCTTCATCGACTTCCTGGCTATGCAGACAAGCCTTGCGCCACAGGAGCGGAGCTACTCCATGCTCTGGCATTCAGGCTCGAAACGTTTGCCCGAACCTGATGTGGAGTTCTCGGACATAATGGCGGTGGGGGCTTTGCTAAAGGCCTTGCCGAAGACTGCCAACCTGCAATTGGCCAACAGTAACGCCGTGCGCCTGGCGCAATTATTCGGCGTATGCGACCGTACAAGGGTATTTTCCAACCGCGGGACGAGCGGAATCGACGGATGCCTGTCCACCGCCATGGGGCAGGCTGCGGTGAGCAAGGAACTTACGTTCGTCGTCATCGGCGACCTGGCCTTCTTCTACGACATAAACATACTCTGGAACCGTCCCGTCCCGCGCCTGCGTATAATGCTGAACAACAACGGCGGCGGCGGCATATTCCACACCCTGCCCGGTCTCGGCATGTCCGACGTAACGCGCCGGCATACGGTCGTCGAACACGCCTCAGACGCCAAAGACTGGGCGGAGAGCCGCGGCCTCGTCTACCTGCCCGTAACAAACGCTGCGGAACTCGAAAGTCAAATGCCCGTCTTCACCGGCGAATCTGCAGATAAACCTATGTTGATGGAAGTCTTCACCTCAGCGGAGGAGAATGCGGAAATACTCAGGCGCTACTACGCCCGGCCGGCTATAACCTGAGGCGTTATGCTAAGGGCGTCCCGGCCGGAGGGGAGTTATGCCCTGAGGGGTGTCGGCCTTTAGCCTCCGGCGCTGCCGGCATACGTTGTCAGACAATGCCCCTCATGCGGTCTTCAAAGGCCGAGAGGGCAGCCTTGGCGCCCTCGCCCATCGAGATTATGATCTGTTTGTAAGGGACGGTTGAGACATCGCCGGCCGCGTAGACGCCGGGCTGGTTGGTGCGGCAATACGCATCCGTTTCTATCTCGCCGATGCGATTGACATTGACAATTCCTTTGAATACGCCGCTATTAGCCGAGAGGCCGATCTGGACGAATACGCCGTCGAGCGGCATCACGCGCTCTTCCCCGTTGCGCCGGTCTTTTACGCGGATGGCGGTCGCTTTCCCGCCGTCGCCTACGATTTCCAGGGTCTGCGAAGAAGTGAAGATTTCTATGTTCGGACGCTGCCTCGCCTTCTCCTGCAATACGCTATCGGCCTTTAAATCGTCCAAGAACTCAAAGACGGTTACTTTGCGACATATACCCGAAAGGTCAAGGGCCGCTTCGATGCCGGAATTACCGCCTCCGACGACGGCGACATGCTTACCTTTATAAAAAGGCCCGTCGCAATGCGGGCAGAAGGCGACGCCATGTCCGATATATTCCGCCTCGCCCGGCACGTTGAGCCTTCGCCAGCTTGCGCCGGCGGCTATAATAAGCGCCGGAGCCACAAATGTTTCACCACCGGCGACAGTCACGTACTTGTCATGGCCCCGCAGCTCGACTTTTTCCGCACGGCGATACTCCAGGAGGTCTATATCATAGTTCCCGATATGCGCCCTCAGGTCGGCGGCCAACTGCTCGCCTGTTGTACGGGGAACGGAGATAAGGTTCTCTATGCCCACCGTCTCCCTCACCTGCCCCCCTATTCTTTCGGCTAACAGAGCCACTTTCAGCCCCTTCCTGGCGGAATATACAGACGCCGAACTTCCCGCCGGCCCGCCGCCTACGACGATGAGGTCGTATCGTTTCACCGAAGGGGAAGGGGGAGTTATCGCCGCGTCCACGCTTCCGTAGTACGCCTCTAATTTTTCCAGCAATTCGCCGAAGCTCGCCCTGCCTGCGTGCAGGAGTTTGCCGTCGGCAAAGACAGACGGGACGGCCTGTATCTTCAGCGCGTCCGCTTCTTCCTGATACAGCGCGCCGTCGACCATCTCGTGACGTATATTGCCGTTCAGCAGCGTCATCAGGTTGAGCGATTGCACAACGTCTGGGCAATTCGTACAGGTGAGGGATACATACGTCGTCAGGCGTATGTCCCCATTCAAAGCCCTTACCCTGTCGCAGATAGCTTCGTCGGGGATATTTTTGCCCTTACCGTCGCCGTTTAGTATGGCAAGCAAAAGAGAGCTGAACTCGTGCCCGTTGGGTACTCCGCGGAAGCTTATACCCGTGTCGCGGCCGTCCTTGAGAAGGGAGAATCCGAGGTTATCCCCATCGTGTACCTCACAGCTTATCCTGTCCGAAGCCTCAGCCACGTCGCCGAGCAACGCCAGCAGCTCCTCCCTGCTCTCATGCTGAGGCGGGGAGGCGATATTCAGGACGTATCCGGCCTTTAAGCCGGCGAACAGTTCCCGAACCTGCTTTTTTGTATTGTAATCCAACATCAGATCTTGCCTACCAGGTCAATACTCGGCGTCAACGTAGCGTCGCCCTTCTTCCATTTGGCCGGGCATACTTCGCTGGGGTGAGCGGCGACAAACTGTGCGGCTTCGACCTTACGGAGCAGTTCGTCGGCATTGCGACCGATGCCGTTATCGTGTATCTCCGCGATCTTGACCTTGCCTTCGGGGTTGACGAGGAAGGTACCGCGATAAGCCAGCCAGTCTTCTTCGATAAGCACGCCGAATGCACGGCTCAAGGCCCCGTTATGGTCGGCGAGCATGGGGTATTCGATCTTGCGTATGGTCTCGGAAGCGTCGCGCCACGCCTTGTGGACAAAATGAGTGTCTGTGCTTACGGAATATACCTCTACACCCATCTCACGGAACTTGGGATATTTGCCGGCCATGTCTTCCAACTCGGTAGGACAGACAAAAGTGAAGTCGGCGGGATAGAAAAAGAAGATAGCCCACTTGCCCAGCACGTCTTTGTCGCTGATGGTTTTGAAACTACCGTTGTGGAATGCCTGTACGCTGAACTCAGGCAGTTGTGAATTAATAATCGGTTGCATAGCATTATTTTTTATTAATGAGTAAATATTGAAATTATTTGATACAAAAGTATGCGTCTTATTCAATCACTCCAACTTGATATTTTTATCCGGCAATAAATAAAACCGATTCTAACCTTTCTCAAAGGGGAGCTTTCTCACTCAATACAAAAGCTATAATTTGTCGCGGGGAAGCTTTCGCACTCAATACAAATACTCCAATTTGTCGCGGGGAAGCTTTTGTATTCAATACAAAAGCTACAATTTGTCGCGGGGAAGCTTTCTCACTCAATACAAAAGCTCCAATTTGTCGCGGGGAAGCTTTTGTATTCAATACAAAGGCTCCAATTTGTCGCGGGGAAGCTTTCACACTCAATACAAAAGCTCCAATTTGTCGCGGGGAAGCTTTCTCACTCAATACAAAGGCTACAATTTGTCGCGCGGGAGCTTTCGCACTCAATACAAAGGCTCCAATTTGTCGCGGGGAAGCTTTTGTATTCAATACAAAGGCTCCAATTTGTCGCGCGGGAGCTTTCACACTCAATACAAAGGCTCCAATTTGTCGCGGGGAAGCTTTCGCACTCAATACAAAGGCTCCAATTTGTCGCGGGGGAGCTTTTGTATTCAATACAAAGGCTACAATTTGTCGCGCGGGAGCTTTCGCACTCAATACAAAAGCTCCAATTTGTCGCGGGGGAGCTTTCGCACTCAATACAAAGGCTCCAATTTGTCGCGGGGAGGCTTTCACACTCAATACAAAGGCTACAATTTGTCGCGGGGAGGCTTTGTACTCAATACAAAGGCCCCAATTTGTTGCGGGGGAGGTTTTGCGACCGTTTTGCGGGAGACGGTTTGCGCCGCGGAGTTTTGCCGGTCGGGGTGTGAAGTCCGAATAATTAGAATTATATTTGCGGTACTAAAAATTAATACTCCAAGCAAATGAAAGCAAAACATGTAATTCTAATGAGCAGCATTGTTATACTAAGCGCGTGCCATGGCGGGACCAAGATTGTTTATCCGGTGACGGAGAAGGACGGGACGGTTGATACATACTTCGGCGTCGAGGTAGCCGATCCGTATCGTTGGTTAGAGAACGACACCTCGCAGGCGACGGCGGCATGGGTTGAGGCCGAAAATGCCGTGACGGCAGGCTATCTGTCCGACATACCCTTCCGCGAACGTATCAAACAGAGGTTGACTAACCTTACGAACTACGAGCGGATAGGCTCGCCGAGCAAAAAGAACGGCAAGTATTACTATTTCAAGAACGACGGGCTTCAGAACCAGAGCGTGCTGTACGTGAAGGAATCCTTAGACGGCGAGGCGAGCGTTGTGCTCGACCCTAATACGCTATCCGACGACGGCACGGTGGCGCTTAGCGGCACATCCTTCTCCAACGACGGTAAATACCTGGCCTATACCATATCGCGGAGCGGCTCCGACTGGCGCGAGATATACGTGATAGACCTGTTGACGGGCCGTCACTTAGGCGACCATATACAGTGGGCGAAGTTCGGCGGAGCCTCCTGGCAGGGCGAGGGCTTCTATTACAGCGCCTATGATGCGCCCGAAGCAGGCAAGGAATTTTCAAACGTGAACGAGAGCCACAAGATTTACTACCACAAGCTCGGCGCGCCACAAGCGGACGACGCGCTTACGTTCTACAATCCACGCGAGCCTAAGCGTTTCTACTCCGCCGGAGTGAGCGAAGACGAACGGGTTATGTTTATATACGAATCCGGCGCGGGGAGCGGCAACAACCTGTTCATCAAAGACCTTACGAAGCCGGACGCCAAGGTGACGGCCCTGACGGACGACATGGAGTATACGTACAGCCCGATTGAGGTGATAGGCGATAAAATCTTTATCCTGACCAATTACGGCGCGCCGAGATACCGCATCATGACGGCCGGCGTATCCGCGCCTCTGCTGAAGGACTGGAAAGAGCTGGTGCCGGAGTCGGAATCGGTCATAGGCAACGCCCAGATCATAGGCGGGAAGCTGATAATGACGTATGAAAAGGACGCCTCGCATCACGCCTACGTCTATACCGCAGAAGGCGTCCTTGAGCACGAGATAGCCCTGCCGACACTCGGCTCGGTGAGCTTCAGCGGCGATAAGGACGACAAGGAGACGTTCTATACCTTCACCTCCTTCACCTATCCGGCGACCGTCTTCCGCTACGATATTGACGCCAACGTCTCGGAACTCTACCTTAAGCCGGACGTAGCCTTCAACCCCGAAGAATACACTACCGAACAAGTCTTTTACCCAAGCAAAGACGGCGCAAGGATACCCATGTTCCTTACATATAAGAAAGGATTGCAGAAAAACGGTACCAACCCGGCGCTGTTGTACGGATACGGCGGCTTCAATATCAGCCTGTCGCCGAGCTTCTCCGTCAACCGCTTAGTCTTCATCGAAAACGGCGGCATATATGCGCAGGCCAACCTTCGCGGCGGCTCCGAGTACGGCGAGGAATGGCACCAGGCAGGCACTAAGATGAACAAGCAGAACGTGTTTGACGACTTCATCGCCGCCGCCGAGTATCTCATAGCCGAAAAGTATACCTCCGCCGCCAAGCTTGCCGTCAACGGAGGCTCTAACGGGGGCCTGCTGGTAGGCGCGACGGTCAACCAACGGCCGGAGCTGTTCAAAGTCGCCGTCCCGCAGGTAGGCGTAATGGATATGCTGCGCTACCACACCTTCACCATAGGCTGGAACTGGGCGAGCGACTACGGCACGAGCGCCGACAGCCGCGAGATGTTCGAGTACCTGCGCGCCTACTCCCCGCTGCATAACATCAAGAGCGGCGGCGCGCCTTACCCGGCGATACTTGTCACGACAGCCGACCATGACGACCGCGTCGTGCCGGCCCATTCCTTCAAGTACGCAGCCACGCTGCAAGCCGCCGACACCGGCGACGCCCCGAAGCTGATACGTATAGAGACAAAAGCCGGCCACGGTTCGGGCAAACCCATAAGCAAGGTGATCGACGAGGCCGCCGACATCTACGCTTTCATAATGTATAACTTGGATATGAATCCCCGGTAAGACTAATCCGGTAGTAGGAGCGGAGCTATCTCTCTTTCATATATCTCCTTGCTAATGATGCGGTAATGGGGAGAGTAGCTCGCTTCAAAACGGCTGCTGTGGTGGCCTGCGAACTCGCCCTGGGCGAATCTTTCCGCTATCTCCCCCCTGTCCGCTTCGTAATCAGGCAACCCAAGCCGCATAGAAGCGATGACGGCCTCAATACGCTCCCATTCCCTCTCCCACTCCTTCACCGACGGAGGCTGTATGCCCTCCACGCTACGTATGAAGGCGTCGAAATACACCTCGTAAGGCACTTGCCCCGTCTTCAAGACCGACAAATTTACTCGGTAGAAATTACCCTCCCGCCCCGTCGGCTCGGCCGTTTCGCCCTCGATATTCTCGTAGGATAGCAGCTCGCTCCGCAGATACTGCCCAGCTCCGGCAGTGTCGGCGATGATGTGTCCGGGGCCGAATTTGTCCTGGAAGAAGTTTTTGTACAAGTCCTTCAGCGTCGATTCGGGATAAGCCCTCAACTGACGGTTGACGGCCGTGCGCACCGTAGCCTCAAAGCCGTCGTTACGGCAGGCGCCCGTCGACAAGCAGGCGGCAAGTGCGAAAAATAGTATTCGTTTCATGCGTGATTTATTGTTTATGAGTAAAAATCTTGTTCTTGGGCGTAGTCGCCGCAAACTCTTTCAGGTAAAAAGGCTCGAAGTAGGCCAAGTCCTCAAACCTCCCCTCAAGGAACGCCTCCTCCGCCGGCAGAATCATATCGACGGCCAAAGGATGCACGCCGTCTACGAAGACAGCCTCAGGCGAGGCGATGACCTCCATGCACTTGGCCGCGCCGTTGCCGAAGAAGAAAACCCTGTTGCAGGCGAGGAAAGCGGCGTAGGTATAGGCATCCACAACCTCGGCCCTCGTCTCGCGGACAAGGTCGCCTCCGGCATCGAATAAGGCCGCGTACACCTCCATCCGGCGGGCGTCAAGCATGGCGCAGTAAAGCGCCGGAGCCTCAGGAGTAGCCATACGTATCGCCCTACCCGCCATGACCTTCAGCGTATGGACGTTGATCAAGGGAATACCATAGCCGAAGCATATCCCCTTGGCTAAGGAGACGCCTATGCGCAAGCCTGTATACGACCCCGGCCCGCCGCTTACGGCGACAGCGTCAAGCGCCAGTCCGCGCCGCCTCATAAGGTTGAGCGCGTCCTCGACATAAACGCCCGCCAGCGCCGCATGAGACGGCCCGTCGAAGGACGCCCTCTCAAACAACGCCGCCCCGTCGAGCGACAGGGCGACCGAGCAGACCTTGGTGGATGTTTCGATATGTAAGAGGCACGGCATACGGTATGATTCTCTTAGTTGATACGGCAAAAGTAAACTATTTCCCCAATCGGCGCGAGTTCGGCGCAAGAAATCCCAAGGAGGCCGCCATGCTTCGGAGAGCCTTAATCGTGATTTATGGGAAAAAATACAGCCTTTTCTTGCTAAATATGCCGTTGTATGTTACATTTGTGGGTAATTCAAACTAATAAACACAATATTATGAGCAAAGAGATACGTATGCGCGTTAGCAAATCGCTTTTGACGGCTATATTGACGGCCGTCTACCTGTGCCTGTCCTGTACATACGCTGCGGCGGCGGCATGGACGCCGTCGGGCGCTTATGAGGCAGCCGCGTCCGATAATGTCGGGAATGAAGCCGACGATGATGATGCGGTAGCCGCCCAGGACTTGATAGTCGAATCCGTAAAGCCCTCCGCCGACAAGCCGGGTTATATAATCCTGCGCCTGAGGTTGCCTTCGGACAATACATTTGAGGGGAAGTTCTCCGTCGCCCTCCCCAGCGAACTGGAGCTTGACACGGTGAATACAGCGCTCTTCGAACAGCCGGCGGAGCAGTACCGTCTGTCCGTCGCGAAGGTAGCCGACGCATGGGCGTTTGAAGTAAGACCCAAAGCGTTGCGTGCATCCGGCCTCACGTACCTGGATTTGGTAAAGATCGTGTGGACAAAAAACGAATCCGCGCCTGATGGCGAATATGAAGTGATATTGCGCGACCTTGAGTTTACGTTCGCCGACAATTCCATCATCCGCCAAAACGAGATAGAGGTGACGGTGAACACCCGTAACGACGACGGCGTCGAATCCGTTGAATCGCCGCAGACGGAAGTAACCTGCCTCAACGGCCTGTTGAGCGTAACATCCCCCGTAGCGGAGCAGGTCGACGTTTATTCCATGAACGGCGCATTAGTATACAACGCACACAAGGCCACCGGCGAATCCGTGCACGACGTTAGCCGCCTTCCGCATGGCGTGTTGATAGTCAAGGGCGGCTCAGGATGGGTTCGGAAGATCGTACTGAGGTAGACTGCCGCCTTTACCGACCGCCCGCCGCCCGCCTCCAGCCGCCCTTTTGACCGAGGCCGGCAATAGGCCGGCGGTCGGGTAGGGCTGAGCTGCTTTTGGGCGTTATCGCCGAATTAGTATCTTTGCGCCCAAATCAAATCACTGTATGAACGATCAACGTTACAGTATGCGGGGTGTTTCCGCATCTAAAAAAGAAGTTCACGACGCAATCCGGAATATCGACAAGGGCCTGTTTCCTCAATCTTTCTGCAAGATTATCCCGGACGTGCTCGGAGGCGACCCTGCTTACTGCAACATAATGCACGCAGACGGGGCGGGCACCAAGTCTTCGCTTGCCTATATGTACTGGAAAGAGACGGGCGACCTTTCGGTATGGAAGGGCATCGCCCAGGATGCGCTGATTATGAACATCGACGACCTCCTATGCGTAGGCGCCGTCGACAATATCGTCGTCTCTTCTACCATAGGGCGTAACAAACTGCTGATACCGGGCGAGGTCATATCGGCCATTATCAACGGTACGGAGGAGCTCTTAGCGTGGCTGCGGGGTATGGGAATCGGTTGCCATACGGCGGGAGGCGAAACGGCAGATGTGGGCGACTTAGTGCGCACCGTAATCGTGGACAGCTCCGTTACCTGCCGCATGAAACGCTCGGATGTGATTGACAACGCCTGCATACAGGCCGGCGACGTCATCGTAGGCCTGGCCTCGTTCGGACAGGCGACGTATGAGCAGTCTTACAACAGCGGCATCGGCAGCAACGGATTGACTTCGGCGCGGCATGATGTGTTTGCCCATTACTTGGCCGCCAAGTACCCCGAAAGCTATGACGCAGCCATCCCCGCAGAGTTGGTCTACTCCGGCAGGCTGGAGCTGACCGGCGCAATCGAAGAACTCGGAACGGATGCAGGCAAATTACTCCTCTCACCCACCCGCACATACGCCCCCGTAATAAAGGCGATACTCGACGAGATGCGCCCCGCCGTCCACGGCATGATTCACTGTTCAGGCGGCGCACAGACCAAGATCATGAACTTCACGGCTAATAAACGCATAACGAAGGACAACCTCTTCCCCATCCCCCCCCTGTTCCGTATCATACAGGAAGAGAGCGGAACGGAATGGGCGGAGATGTACAAGGTATTCAATATGGGGCACAGGATGGAGATATACGTCAGTCCGGCTGATGCCGGCAAGGTGGTGGAACTGAGCCGCAGCTTCGGCGTCGACGCCAGGGTGGTGGGCTTCGTGGAAGAGTGGGAAGGGAATGAACTGATCATAGAAAGCGAAAAAGGACGCTTTGTTTACTCTTATACCTGAATGGCCGGAAGCAGTTTATTAAGCAGATTAGACGGATTGGTAAGCCGTTTTGAAGAAATAGGGACGTTGATCGCCGACCCGTCGGCGACGGACGACATGGAGCGGTTCGTCAGGCTGAGCAAGGAATACAGGGAGCTTGAGCGAATCGTCTCCGCGCGCGCAGAGTATGCACGGGCGCTCAACGGAGCGGAAGAAGCGAAAGCCGTCATGGAAACGGAACAGGACGCCGAGATGCGCGATATGGCGCGGGAAGAACTCGAAGCCTGCAACAACCTCATACCGGCGCTTGAGGAAGAAATCAAACTCCTGCTCATTCCCGCCGACCCGCAAGACGGCAAGAACGCCATCGTGGAGATACGCGGAGGAACAGGAGGCGACGAAGCTGCCATCTTTGCCGGAGACCTATACCGTATGTACGTCAAATACTGCGAAAACAAAGGATGGAAGGTCGAACTGACCGGATACACAGAAGGCGCGTCGGGAGGATTCAAGGAGATAATATTCACCGTTACCGGAGAGGGCGTGTACGGCATACTAAAGTATGAATCGGGCGTACACCGCGTACAACGTATCCCGCAGACCGAAACACAAGGCAGGGTGCACACCTCAGCCGCAACAGTAGCCGTGCTCCCCGAAGCCGAAGAGTTCGACGTCGACATCAAAGAATCCGATATACGTACCGACATCTTCTGCGCCTCAGGGCACGGCGGTCAATCGGTCAACACCACTTACTCGGCAATCCGCCTTGTGCACATCCCGACCGGCATCACCGTGCAGTGCCAGGACGAGAAGTCGCAGATCAAGAACAAAGCCAAGGCCTTGACCGAACTCCGCACACGTATATATAATATGGAGTACGAAAAGTATCTCGGCGAAATAGCCTCAAAGCGCAAGACGATGGTCTCCACCGGCGATCGCTCAGCCAAGATACGCACATACAACTATCCACAGGGACGCATAACCGACCACCGGATAAATTACTCCGTCTATAATCTCCAGGCCTTTATGGACGGCGATATAGGCGACTGCATCGACCATCTCATTGTCGCCGAAAACACGGAGCGGATGAAGGATCAGGAACTATAAACACAAGAAGCATAAACATGACAAAGCAACAACTGTTTGATAATATACGGCGCAAGCAATCTTTCCTCTGTATAGGATTGGATACGGACATAAGGAAAATCCCTTCGCATCTGCTTGCGGAGGAAGACCCCGCGTTTGCGTTCAACAAAGCCGTTATCGACGCTACGGCCTCGTGTTGCGTGGCCTACAAGCCAAATCTGGCCTTTTACGAAAGCTGCGGAAGCCGCGGCATGGCCTCCTTTGAAAAGACGGTATCCTACATCAGGGAGCAGTATCCCGACCAGTTCATTATCGCAGACGCCAAACGCGGCGACATCGGCAATACGTCGGAAATGTACGCACGCACGTTCTTCGACAACGTGAAGGCAGACGCCGTGACCGTCGCGCCCTATATGGGGGAGGACAGCGTTAAACCGTTCCTCCTCTACCCCGGAAGCTGGGTCATACTGCTTGCGCTGACCTCCAACAAAGGGGCGAACGACTTCCAGATGACGGAAAGCGCCGACGGCGAACGGCTTTTCGAGAAGGTGATACGCAAATCGCAGGAATGGGCTACGGACGAACAAATGATGTACGTAGCAGGCGCCACCCGCGGCGAAATGTTCGCCGCCATACGCAAATACGCCCCCCGTCACTTCCTCCTCGTGCCCGGCATAGGCGCACAGGGCGGTAGCCTCAAAGACGTCGTTAGCTACGGCATGAACGGCGAATGCGGCCTGCTGGTAAACTCGTCGCGCTCCATCATTTACGCCGGCAGGGATGCCGGATTTGCAGAAGCGGCCCGCCGAGAAGCGCATGTTGTGCAGCAGGAAATGTCGCTATATCTGTATGAAAAGGGAATTATTCAACGCAAGATATAGCGATTATGGATTTTTTTATCATCTTTGCGAGTTATGCGAATATAACATAGTATTAATTCGATACGAAATCTTATATAATAATGGAGTTTACAGCCCAACAAATTGCGGACATCCTTAGTGGTACGGTAGACGGAAACCCGGATGTGACGGTAAATAATTTCTCAAAAATAGAAGAAGGTGCGCCTCGTTCTCTGACATTCCTGGCAAATCCCAAATACGAACATTATATATATACTACGGAAGCGGACATCATACTGGTGAACGAAGACTTTATCCCCTCCGCACCGTTGAAAAAGACCCTGATAAGAGTGCCCAACGCCTATGCGGCGCTCGCCGTGCTGCTCGATATGATAGAGAAGCGGAAAAGGGAAAAGACGGGAATAGATTCCGCCGCCTTCATCCACCCCTCGGCGCATACGGGCGAAGGATGCTACGTCGGAACGTTTGCCTGCATATCCGAAAACGCACGCATAGGCGACAACTGCAAGATTTATCCTCACGCCTATATAGGCGACAACGTCGTGATAGGCGACAATTGCATCATCTATCCGCACGTCACTATATACGAAGGAAGTCTTATCGGCGACAACTGTATCCTTCATGCCGGCAGCGTCATCGGTTCCGACGGCTTCGGATTCGCCCCCGACGGCGGACAGTACAGGAAGATACCCCAAATAGGCAACGTAATCCTGGAGGACGACGTGGAAATTGGCGCCAACACAACCATCGACCGCGCCGTAATGGGAGCGACGATAGTGCGTAAAGGAGCTAAGTTGGACAACTTAGTGCAGATAGCCCACAACGTCGAGGTAGGCGAAAACACCGTCATGGCGGCGCAGACCGGTATATCAGGGTCCGTAAAGATAGGAAAGCACTGCAAGTTCGGGGGACAATCGGGACTGGCAGGGCATATCAGCATCGGCGACAACGTATCAATAGGCGCCCAGGCAGGTGTAATAAGCAGTATAGAAGAACGGCGCACCTTATTGGGATCGCCCGCCCTCGACGCCAAATCCTTTATGCGCTCCAGCGTCATATTCAATCGACTGCCGGAAATGTCGCGGACAATAGACCGCCTGCAGCGCGAAATAGAAGAATTGAAAGAAAGAATTAATCAATAAATATATGCAGAAACAAAATACGCTTGCCGGAAGCTTCTCCCTCCAGGGAAAAGGATTACACACGGGGCTGAGCATACATATCACATTCCATCCGGCTCCCGACAACCACGGGTACAAAATCAGACGCACAGACCTGGAAGGACAACCTGTTATTGATGCGCTGGCCGAGAATGTAGTCAACACGCAACGAGGCACAGTCATCTCCAAAAACAATGTGCAGGTCAGTACCATCGAACACGCAATGGCCGCCCTCTACGCCTCCGGGATAGACAACTGCCTGATAGAAGTAGACGCTCCCGAATTTCCTATCCTCGACGGCAGCTCGCGCTTCTTTATCGAAGGAATACAAAAGGTGGGAATCGAAGAACAGAACGCTCCAAAAGACTTCTACATCGTAAAGCGCAAGATAGAGGTAAGGGACGAAGAAACAGGCTCGTCGATCATAATGCTGCCCGACGAGAAGCTCAGCCTCAACGTACTCATATCCTTCGACTCCCCGGTACTCTCCAACCAATTCGCCACACTGAACGACATCAGCGAATTTCCTGCCGAGATAGCCGCCTCGCGCACCTTCGTGTTCGTCCGCGAAGTGGAGATGTTGCTCAAAAACAATCTCATCAAGGGAGGCGACCTGGATAATGCCATCGTAATATACGACCGGGAAATGCCGCAGGAAATACTCAAACGCTTAGCCGGAGAACTGAACGTACCTTACAAAGACATCAAGTCGCTGGGATACATAAATAACCAGCCGCTTATGTTCGATAACGAACCGGCGCGCCATAAGCTGATCGACGTCATAGGCGACATCGCCCTCATCGGCAAGCCCATACGCGGACGTGTCATCGCCACCCGCCCCGGACATAAGATTAACAACCAACTCGCGCGAACCATACGAAAGGACATCAAACTAAACGAAATACAAGCGCCCGTATACGAACCCAACCTCATTCCCGTCATGGACATCAACCGCATAAAGGAACTCCTGCCCCACAGGTATCCATTCCTGCTGGTAGACAAGATTATCGAAATAGGAGGGAATAATATTGTCGGAGTTAAGAACATAACGGTGAACGAACCTTTCTTCCAGGGACATTTCCCGCAGGAACCCGTCATGCCCGGCGTATTGCTGGTCGAAGCAATGGCGCAGACGGGAGGCTTGCTGGTGCTCAATTCGATAGACGAGCCGGAACGTTATTCAACATATTTTCTGAAGATAGACCAGGTAAAATTCCGCCAGAAGGTAGTGCCCGGTGATACGCTCATCCTTCGCCTCGAAATGATAACTCCCATACGGCGAAGCATCTCCACGATGAAGGGATACGTCTTCGTAGGAGAAAAACTCGTATGCGAAGCGGAATTTATGGCGCAAATAATCAAAAACAAATAATACACGGGAAAAATGAACCACTCTCCATTAGCTGTCGTCCACGAGGAAGCGCGAATAGGGCTAAACGTAACAATAGAACCCTTCGCCGTAATCGAAAAAGATGTTGAAATAGGCGACAACTGCCACATCTACCCACATGCCACAATACTTAACGGCGCGCGCATAGGCCACGACTGCCGTATATTCCCCGGAGCCGTAATCGCCGGAATACCGCAAGACCTTAAGTTTGCCGGAGAAATAACAACGGCCGAAATAGGCAACCGCACCACAATACGCGAATGCGCTACCGTCAACCGCGGAACAGCATCCAAGGAACGCACCATAGTCGGCAACGACTGCCTCATCATGGCTTACAGTCACATCGCACACGATTGCCGGCTGAACGACCACATCATCATCGGAAACGCCACCCAGCTCGCCGGCGAGGTAGACATAGACGACTACGCCATCGTCAGCGGTGGCAGCCTCGTTCACCAGTTTACACGCATCTCCAAGCACGTCATGATTCAGGGAGGCTCCAGGATAGGAAAGGACATCCCGCCGTACACCCTCATAGGGCGCGACCCGATAGTTTACTGCGGAATCAATATCGTAGGACTTAGGCGCAGAGGATTCACCAACGACCAGGTATTCCTGATACAGGATATTTACAGGACACTCTACACCAGGGGACTTAACAACTCCGACGCCCTCAGGGCTATCGAAAACGAATACGAATCGGGAGAAGAAAGAGACCTTATCCTCGACTTTATCAAAACTTCTAAACGCGGCATCGTCAGAGGCTCAATTGATGAACTTTGACGAACTTTATCCCATGCAGCCACCCTTCTAATTATTTTTACTACATTTGAACACGTATTAAAATCAATGAACTATGATTTACAGATTCCTGATATTATCCGACGAAACGGGAGACTTCGTGAGAGAGATCAAAATTGATTCGGAAGCTTCCTTCTTAGACTTGCATAACGCAATAATAAAATCAACCGGATACTCTTCCGACCAGATGAGTTCGTTTTTCATTTGCAACAACGGCTGGGAAAGGGAAACAGAGATTACTCTCGTAGACATGGGCAAATCCTACGAGGAAGACAACTACACAATGGAAACCACGCCCCTGGAAGACCTCGTCACAGATGAAGGCCAAAAACTCATGTACGTGTTCGATTATATGACGGAACGGGCATTCTTTATAGAACTGCGCGAAATAGTCTTCGGCAAAACGCTATCCGAACCTCTCTGCAGCCGCTCCGAAGGCGCGCCGCCGCCGCAAGTCCTTAGCTTTGACGAAATAGCGCCGAAAATCGTGACGTCAAGCAGCGAACTCATTGACGAAGACTTCTACGGCGATTCCGAATACGACATGAACGAGCTGGACAGCGAAGGCTTCGACGGCTTGGACAACCTCCTCAATCCCTTTGAGGAAGAACGTTATTGAAAAAGACCCTACTTATATTGACCGGGCCGACAGGTGTCGGCAAGACGGAATTGAGCCTCCGTATAGCGGAACGTTTTAGCGCGCCTGTCATCTCCGCCGACTCGCGGCAATTTTACAAAGACCTCGCCATCGGCTCATCGGCGCCTGTCCTGAACCAGTTGCTCAGGGCGACGCACTACATGGTGGGAATACTCGGACTTAACGACTATTACAGCGCCGCCTGCTTCGAGGCGGACGTGCTTGCTATCCTCGGAAAGCTGCACGCAAACCCCGCGGCAATACTGACGGGTGGCTCGATGATGTATATCGACGCCGTCTGCAAAGGTATCGACGACATGCCGGCCGTGACGCCGGATATACGCAACGCGGTATGGGACAAGTACGAACGCGAAGGACGTGCGGCTATCCTGGACGAACTGAAGGCGGTAGACCCTGTTCACTACGACAAAGTGGACAAGCTGAACCATAAGCGCATAATACACGCCGTGGAGGTATGCCGGCAGACGGGGCGGCCTTACTCCGATTTCTGCACGAACACCGGCAAGCCGAGACCCTTCCGTACCGTGAAAGTCGGGCTCACTCGTGACAGGGCGACCTTGTGCGAACGTATCAACCGCCGCGTAGACCAAATGATGGCTGACGGACTACTCGACGAGGCCCGCCGGCTCTATCCGTTCAAACATCTGAACGCGCTCAATACCATTGGCTACAAAGAACTCTTTGAATACATAGACGGATGCCGGACGCTGGATGCCGCCGTCGAAAAAATAAAACGCAACTCGCGCGTCTACGCACGTAAACAAATGACATGGCTCAAACGTGACAATGAGATAGTTTGGTTCAACCCTGACAATGAGGCGGACATACTCAAGCACATCGACGACGCCATACGCCCGCTCCGGTTATAGTTTCTTATGCCGGCGCCAACATTATTTAGCATTTTAACCATTGACACGCATCAAGCAAAGAATTACTTTTGCGCATTGACTTTGAAATTAAGTATTAGGTTTAAGGTTAACAAATCGGATTAAAGGGCCTCGTGAGATGCTCTTTAATTTTTTTATGCCCGAAAGCATCCTTCTTCTGCCTTGAATCCTGGCTTTATTGTTTACCTTTGGGGGTTTAAAAAAAGAAAACAATGACAAAATCATTCCATTCCTTGATTTCGGACAGCTTAAATATTCCGGAAAGGCAAGTTGAAAAAACAATCGGGCTGCTCAACGAAGGAGCCACCATCCCCTTTATTAGTCGTTATCGCAAGGAAGTGACAGGCGGACTTGACGAAGTGCAAATCAGCAACATAAACGACAGGTTAGAAAAACTCACCGAGCTCGCAAAACGCAAGGATACCATCCTCGCGTCCATCGAGGAACAGGGTAAAATGACGCCGGAACTCAAAAAACGTATCGAGGAAACATGGGACGGCACCGTCCTCGAAGACATTTACCTCCCCTTCAAACCGAAACGTGTTACCAGGGCCGAAATCGCTCGCAAACGGGGGCTCGAACCGCTGGCCGACTTAATCATGCGCCAGAAGGACAGCGAACTTGCCCCGCACCTCAAAACTTTTATCAACGACGAGGTAAAAGACGAAAAAGAGGCCCTCCAAGGCGCGCGCGACATTATCGCCGAACGTGTCAACGAAAACGAGGACGCGCGCAACGCCGTGCGTAATTCCTTCGCGCGAACGGCCGTCATAACCGCCAAAGTCGTGAAAGGCAAAGAAGACGACGGCGATAAATACCGTGATTACTTCGATTTTAACGACACACTGAACCGCTGCAGCTCGCATCGCCTCCTGGCCATCAGGCGCGGGGAAGCGGAAGGCATCCTGCGCGTAAGCATATCCCCGGACGCCGAAAAGTGCATAGAAAACCTCAATAAACGATTCGTAAAACAACAAAACGAATCCTCCAAACACGTAGCCGAAGCCGTCGGCGACGCTTTTAAGCGTCTGCTCAAACCTTCGATCGAAACCGAATACGCTAACCTCAGCAAAGCCAAAGCCGACAACGAAGCCATCCGCGTCTTCGCGGAAAACCTGCGCCAACTCCTGCTCGCTCCTCCGCTTGGACAGAAAAGGACGCTCGGCATCGACCCCGGATACCGCACCGGATGCAAACTCGTATGCCTTGACGCTCAGGGTAATTTGCTGCACAACGAAACCATTTACCCGCACCCGCCGCGCAACGAGGCAGGCAAAGCGGCGACGAAACTCTCGCACCTCGTCTCGACATACGACATCGACGCCATCGCCGTCGGCAACGGCACCGCAAGCCGAGAAACGGAACAATTCGTCACCGCCGTCGCGTTCGACCGCAAGGTGCAGGTGTTTGTCGTCAGCGAAAACGGCGCGTCGATATATTCGGCCTCAAAGACGGCCCGCGACGAGTTCCCCGAACACGACGTCACCGTGCGCGGCGCCGTCAGCATCGCCAGGCGACTGATGGACCCGTTAGCCGAACTGGTCAAGATCGACCCGAAAAGCATAGGCGTAGGGCAGTACCAACACGATGTCGACCAGGGCCTGCTCAAGAAAAGCCTCGACCGGACAGTCGAAAACTGCGTTAACTCCGTCGGCGTCAACGTCAACACAGCCAGTATGCACCTGCTAACATATATATCCGGCCTCGGCCCGGCCCTGGCGCAAAACATCGTGAATTACCGCGCCGCAAACGGCCCGTTCAATGCGCGGAAAGAACTAATGAAGGTGCCGCGAATGGGGGAGAAGGCGTTTGAACAAAGCGCGGGCTTCCTGCGTATCAACAACGGCGACAACCCCTTAGACAACTCCGCCGTACACCCCGAAAGCTATCCGGTAGTCGAATCCATGGCGCGCGACCTGAATTGCTCCGTCCGTGAACTTATCACCGACAAGGAGCTTAAGAAAAAGCTCAACCTCGAAAATTACCTCTCCGAAAAAGTCGGGATGCCGACGCTGACAGACATCATCGAGGAGCTCGACAAGCCGGGACGCGACCCGCGGCAGTCGATACACGTATTCACCTTCGACCGCTCAATCCGAAACATAGACGACCTCAGCGAAGGCCTCGTCCTGCCGGGAATCGTGACAAACGTAACCAACTTCGGCTGTTTTGTCGACATAGGAATAAAAGAAAACGGGATGGTACATATTTCGGAGATGGCCGACCGTTTTATCACCGACCCGGCCCGCATCGTGTCCGTACACCAGCAAGTTAAGGTCAAAATCATAGGCATAGACCGCGAACGGAAGCGCGTCAAGCTCTCCATGCGCGGCTTGTGACGGAGGCATTATTTCCTCATCGTCTTGTCGATGCCGAACTTCTCCGCAGAATGATGCTTGCCGTAAGGCTCAATGTGCACCACGATGTCGTAAACATTTTCAATGGAATCCTTAATGCTCTCCTCGACAGCATCCGCGATGCCGTGCGCCTCGTTCAGGCTGATGTTCCCATCCGCCTCAACGTCAAGATCTATCATATACATGTTGCCGATCAGGCGCGAACGCACGCGGTGGGGATTTGTGGCGCCGGGTACCCTGTCGACGGCCTCAAAAATCTTGTCGTAGACCGACAAATCCTTCACCCCGTCCATCAGCTCCACGTTTGAATCCATAAAAATACCGACCGACGAGCGGATGATAAACAGGCTGACGATCAACCCCGTGACCGCATCCAGCACCGGCAGCCTGAGCGCAAATGTAAAAAGCAGCCCCAGCAGCACGCTCGTTGAGATAACAACATCGTTACGCATATTCTTAGCGTTGGCCGTCAGCATCGAACTATTTATCGCCCGCCCCATCCGGTACTGGTAGAGCGCCAAACCAAGTTTGCCGAAGATAGAAAACACCGTTACATATATCGCAATCGCAGCCGGCATCTCGCGCGCGGCGGGGGAGATTATTTTCTGTATCGACGAGACAAGCATCTGTATTCCTGCGTAGAAAATAACGAGTGAAAGTATCTTTGTAGCAATACTCTCCGCCTTTTCGTATCCGTAGACATACTTGGACGACGGCGGCCTGTTCATAATCCGCGCCGTGAAGATCATAACGATGGATATGACAACATCGGTAGCCGAATCAATCCCGTCGCCCAGCACAGCCAAGCTACCAGACAACAACCCCACAACGACCTTAGATATAGAGAGCAACGCATTACCGATCGTACTCACCCACGACGTCTTGATCAATATTTTTTCTTTAGAAATCAATTTGTTACCCATTAAGCCAAACATTATTTTGATCCCCAAAGATAACATTTTCCAAGCAAACCACCCCCGTCCCCCCCTCCCCGCACACTCATTTAAAAGGAAAACCCCGCCCCCCCCAAAAACCAACCCATCCCCAACAAAACCCCCAATTCCGCCACCCCAAGCGAACCATTTCCAATAAAAAAACCAAACATTCCGCCCCAAATGAGACATTCTTAATATAAAAAAATACATTTGTCGCCTCAAAATCCAAATTTTTAGCAGGAAACCAAGTTTGCCGCCCCCAACGAGCCATTTTCAAGCAGGAAAACA